>CACYDD010000290.1 GCA_902773065.1 uncultured Ruminococcus sp.
CAGATGTGGCACTACATATTGTATCAAATATTTTAGCATTTGTACATAGTTTTTGCAATATTTTTAAAGATTTTTTCCATTCTTTTAGATCAAAAGTGGTCTGAGCGACCACACACAAGGGCTTATTTTTCCAATCGGGAAATTTAGCAAACATTTTTTCCAATTCCTGGCAATCACGAAAAGTATGATATTCCCCTGTGCAGTGACCGATAATTCCCTGTACCTCAGGATGATTTTCATCCCCCGCAATCAGTATCATTTCATTTTGTGCAGAATGTTCCGCCACAATTTTATGAATTTTCAGTACAAACGGGCAAGTCGCATTTTTGAAATTCAATCCAAGCTCATTTATTCTATCTGTCACAGCTCTTGATACACCATGTGAACGTATTACAAGTGTTGAATCGCCTTTTACATCATCGGGAGTTTCCGATATACGTACACCTCTTGCGGCAAGATTTTCAACCATTTGCGGATTGTGAATAATCGGTCCTAAAGTATAGACAGATTTCCCTTCATCAAGCAGATTTTCCACAATTCTGACTGCACGGCTGACGCCAAAGCAGAAACCTGCTGTCTTTGCAACTTTTATTTTCATTGATGTTCAGCCTCCAGTTGGCTCAGTATTACTTCTTTGATCTTTTTTGAAAATATTCTTGCTGATTTCACAGAACTATCCTTTGACGGTATCAGCACTTGACCAAATCTGACAGTTATTTGAGTAAAAAGCCTGATTTTTCCCTCGAAATAAATCGAAGCAGGAACCACCGCTGTTGCCGTTTTTACTGCCAACATGGCAACACCGGCTTTTGGAGAAAAGCCTTTCCGATCATTGCTGATGCCACCCTGCGGAAAAATTCCGACAATACGATTGTTTTTTAATATTTCTTCTGCCGAATGTACCGCATTCGTGTCAGAGCTGTTTCTTTTTACGGGAAATACGCCGCAAATTTTGAAAAAACATTTTACTGCAAAACCATAATCTGTAAAAAACTCGGATTTTGCCATATAATAGATTTTTCTTTTCACTCCCATTGACAGTGCAACAGGGTCAAAATAACTTACATGATTTGAACAGAGAATTACTCTGCCTTTTTTTGGAATATTTTCTGTTCCGACATATCGGATTCTGATAAACGGACGAATCAGCAAAAATGATAAATACCGTAAGATATAATAAATTATTTCAGATCATTCTCCCTGAGCTTTTTGATTTCTCCCATGATCTGTCTGGATGCAGCACGATAAGCTTCGCCGCCGCCATCGGTAAGATTCAGCTGTTCGGGTGTCATTGGTTTTCCCCACGAAATCGTAACCCTCTGAAAAATCTTGATTTTCTTATTTTTCGGGGTAATACATACAGGAATTACCGGAACATTCATTTTCTGAGCAATAATTGCAGCACCTGATTTTGGTCTTAGGAATTCTCCGGTTTTAGAGCGTGTACCCTCAATAAAAATTCCGAGAATCTTGCCTTCTTTCAGCACGTTTTCTGCTTCATTGATAGCTTTTCCATCCCCTGCCCCCCTGTGTACGGGGAAAGCACCCATTCGGCGGATGATCCAACCGAAAAACGGATTTTTAAACAGTTCTGCCTTTGCCATATAATTGATCTGTCTTTTTTGAGTAATAGCAAGTAGAACAGGGTCATAATTTGACATATGGTTGGAACAGATAATATAACTGCCCTCACGGGGAACATTTTCCTTACCGTTGACCTTGTAGAAAAACAAAAGCTTGAATATTGGGATCAAAAGCAATCTCCCGATCACATAAAACGGACTGCGCTTCATTCTGCACTCTCCTTTATCAGCTCCGTAATTTGTGCAACAGATTGTTCAAAGCTGAGATTTGTTGTATCTACTATAACAGAATCGGATGCCGGTTTTAAAGGAGCCGTTTCACGGTGAGAATCATTATAATCCCTTTCTATTATGTCCTTCAGGATTTGATTATAATCAGCAGTTATTCCTTTTTCTTCAAGCTGTTTTGTGCGGCGTGCCGCTCTTTCTTCGGGAGAAGCGGTAAGAAAAATCTTGACCTGAGCTTGCGGTAACACGACTGTTCCAATATCTCTTCCATCCATGATCACATTATTCTTTTCTGCAAAGCCACGCTGAAGCGATAAAAGAAATGCTCTAACCTCCGGGATCGCCGAAACTACAGAAGCGGTTCTGGATACCTCTTCCGTTCTGATCTCATCGGAAACATCCTTATCGTTAAGTATCACTCTTTGCTCTTGATCGTTAAAAATAATATTTATTTCCATTTTGTCAAGTGCAGACACCACAGCATTTTTATCATGAATGTCCAAGCTTTGATTGATACAGAACAGACCGATCGATCTGTAAAGTGCGCCTGTATCAATATAGATATAACCAAGCTCAGCTGCGGCAAGTTTTGCGATACTGCTCTTTCCTGCTCCTGCCGGACCGTCAATCGCTACTGAAATCATTATCATAACCTCCCAGTTACATAAAAAATAAAAAAATCGCCGGATGAAAACCGAGTAAAAACTCAATCTTCATTCGGTTCAGATCATCAAACAGATTTTTCTGTTTTCTTTCACCCTATTCCATCATAAATAGCATGAAAAAATCAAAGTAAGTATTTTTTCAGATTTATTCTGGAATGTGGTAAAAAATAATTGCGCTTGAAAATTCAAGCGCAAAATCGGGTGCGGCGGCTCGCCGCTGAGTGCGGATAACAGGACTTGAACCTGCACCTCCTTGCGAAGACTAGCACCTGAAGCTAGCGCGTCTGCCAATTCCGCCATATCC
>CACYDD010000291.1 GCA_902773065.1 uncultured Ruminococcus sp.
CGCGGCATAAAAGCCATTTAAAGAGTGTGGAGTTTGGAGAGTGTGTTATGCTCACGCTGAATTAAAAAATAAATTGATAACCGGGAAATGTTCATAACGAACGTTTCCCGGCTTTTAAATTGCTTAAAAATTAATTATTGCAACCATTCAATATTATATATATTTTACTTTATCAGTATCTGAGGCGGCTTTTTCAAATTTGGTATCGGGGAATTTTTCAGAGAGGATCAGGGCAAGCTTTGTGATGATCATATCTTCACTGCGAAAATGCCCGAGGTCAAATACGGATATGTTGTTTTGATTTGCAAAAAGAATTTCGTGGTGTTTGATTTCGCCTGTTACAAATGCCTGTGCGCCTGTTTTTGCGGCAGCAAAAATACTGTCGCCGCCTGCACCGCAGGCTACAGTTACTCTTTTGATATTTCCGTTTCGTTCGGTATACCGCAGACCGTAACATCCGAGAGCACTTTTGATTTTCAGGGCAAAGCTTTTACTGTCAGTTTCTTTTGCAAGTTCACCTGTCAGTATACAATCTTCATTGGTATGCTCTGTAAATTGAATACCGATTGCCTGTGCAAGCGTATCATTTACGCCGCCCGGAGCAATATCTAAATTCGTGTGGGCGGAAATGATCGTTAGTTCGTTTTTGACAGCAAGATACTGCACACTGTCTGTCGGGATCGATTTCAGCGGATTGAAAATAATCGGATGATGGCTGATAATGATTTTTGCACCTTTTTGTACTGCTTCTTCGATCACCTGAGTCGTTACGTCCAATGCAAGCAAAACTATATTTGAAGCTGTATTTTGATTTCCGATCAGCAGACCGACATTGTCAAAGCTCATTGCCGTATCAAACGGTGCAAAGCTGTTGATGTAATCATAAATCTCTTTAGCGTATACCATTTTATTCTCCCTCCGTTTTGTAATATGCTGTCAGCTTTTCAATAAGAGCCAGCATTTTTTTATACTCCTGTGTACCCTCAGAAAAGCCCTTGATTTTTTTCTTTAATTTTTCATTTACTACATAGATGTATCTTTTTGCTTCATCAGAATTGTCTTTTCCCAAAGCACCGATATAGGCGAATTCTTCACTACATTCCCGTTTCATTCCGTCATAGCGGCACAGCATAACGGAATATGCTTTTCTCAGTGAAATACACGCCTTTTCCTGCATGATCTCAAAACCGTTTTCACAAAGATATTTTCGCAGACTTTCTGCTCTTGTCATGGGTTGTAAAATCAAATGTTTGTCACTGTTTTTCAGCCACGGTGTTCTGTCTGTCAGCCGGATCATCAATTCGCCGCCCATGCCTGCCATAATGATATCATCGGCATCTTCTTCAGATATATTGTCAAGACCGTCCGACAAAATTGCTTTTACTTTGTCTGATACACCATTTTTTTCGATATTTGATTTTGCATTTTCTAAAGGACCTTTGCGTACATCAGAAGCGACAGCTGATGAAATTTTTCCGTTCAGGGCAAGCCACACGGGCAGATAGGCATGGTCTGTACCGATATCGGCAATTTTTGCCCCCTCACGAATAAAACCTGCACAAAGCAAAAGTCTGTTATCAAGATTAAACATAAATACTCTGACTTCCTTTAACAACAGTAAAGCCGCAGAGTATCACCCTGCGGCTTACCAACAAAAATTATTTATCAGCGATATGCTCGTTGATTTTTGCAACAAGCTCATCAACATCTACACCGTGAACTTCGCAAGCCTGCTCAATGGTTTCTCCTCTTGAAGCAGGGCAGCCAAGACAGTGCATTCCGATTCCGAGAAAAATCGGTACGGTTGTTTCATCAATATCAAGGATATCGCCTACGATTGTATCTTTTGTGATCTGTGCCATAATTAATTTTCCTTTCTTTTAATAGAATACCTATATTATAATATCCGTTTATCAATTTTTCAATACCAAAATCAAAAATAATTCCTGATATTACAAAATATTTAGAGGGACTAGGGGCTAGGATTTAGGAACTAGGGATGTTCCCTTTGAGTTTATTGTATAGAAAAGTATTTCTGCCCCTTGATTTGTGTGTAAAAGAGGGGCTGGGGGCTAGGATCTGAGGGTTAACTCCTGAAAGCGTGCCTGCCGAAATTACCTGCCATATCAAAAAGTAATGAAATAATGCTTTTATGATAGGGGATAAAAATTCTGCTGTCGATCATTGATAAAATTTCATCTTTATCCGCATATTTTACCGCCTGAACCTCGGATTCCTGAAGTGTCAGCTCTGACAGTCTGATATCCTTTCTCAGAATATAATAATCGTCAAAGCCTGTATCAAAATTAACAGTAAATGACGGACGGATATCGGTAAAATCCACATTAATGCCGAGTTCCTCTTTGAGTTCACGCTGTGCACCCTGATCGCTTGTTTCTCCGCTGATACCATGACCTCCTACACTGACATCCCACATATCAGGCCAGCCGTGTTTGAAAGGCTGCCGTTGCTGAATGAGCATTTTTCCTTGGGAATTAATGATCGCAACATGAATGATGATACGGTACAGATCATTCGGGAAGCTGTCACCTCTTGCAATCGTAATATCCGATTTTATTCTGTTTTTATCATAAAGATCCCATTTTTCCATCTTATCTTTTCTCCGCTATTTCGCCCTGTTTTTTGTAAATGCTGTTGGCAGGAATTGTGCCGCGCACCATGGAAAGCGGATAAACTGTTGAACCTCTGCCGATCACTGTACCGGGGTTGAGGACACTGTTACAGCCGACCTCTACATGATCTCCCACGATCGCACCAAATTTTTTCAGTTCGGTATTGATCCTGCCGTCATCATCAGGAACGGTAACAATACTTTTGTCGGATTTCAGGTTGGAAGTAATTGCCCCTGCTCCGAGATGTGCCATATATCCGAGAACGGAATCCCCGATATAGTTGTAATGCGGCACCTGTGCCTTCTGGAATATAATGCAGTTTTTCAGCTCTGTGGAATTGCCGATCACGCTTTCCATGCCGATAATGGCACTGCCTCTGATAAAGGCACAATGTCTTACCTCTGCATTGGGGCAGATAATAAGCGGACCGCTCAGATAAGCTGTCGGTGCGACCTTTGCGGAACG
>CACYDD010000292.1 GCA_902773065.1 uncultured Ruminococcus sp.
AGATACATTCTTGAAAAACCCATCAGACAAGCGTAGATCAGTATTGGTACAAACATGATCGGCTGCATGAAATACATAACCATTGAAACAGCAAAGGATGATGATGTATGCCCCGAAGGGAAGGAATAATGTGCAGGGTGCTTGATCAGAAGCTCTTGTCCGAAATCCCTGTTGCATGGCCGTACTCTTCCGACAATGTGCTTGATGGTAATTTCACCAGTGAGACCGCTGATCAGCATGCCAAGAATGATTGTAAATCCTGTCACTCTGTATCGGTTCATCAGAAGAAGGGGAATCGCCAGAGCAAACCAGATGTAACCGTTGTTCCCGGTTTTTGTAACCATCACCATCAGCTTATTCAGCACAGGTGTGTGTTTGTCGCAAAGCTTTGTGAGTATCTTGTTATCCCAGGCTACAATACGGCTAAGCATAGGTTTCTCCTTTCAAAAGATGGTATATTACATTATAACATAAATCTATGTCTTATTCAAGCACTATACAAAATAATTCCAAATTCCACATTATACACATTATACATCTATTTTCTGCTATTGCTATCAGATTCTTCGGCTTCTTCATATGGCAGATCGTCATCGGGCAGATAGCGGCGTTTTTTCTTGCTGAGTGCAAGAGAGGTGATTGATATAACCAGCAAAGAGCCGATGAAAATCAAACCAAAGTTGGAATGATCGATATCCTGTTCTTCCAAAGCTGCCTTTTGTGCGGCCTCATCGATGATTGAATTTTCAGAGATCGTTTCACCGGCTGATGAGTCATCTTCAACGGATTCGTCAGAAATTTCAGATTCAACAGGAGCTATACCGGTATAGGTGACTCTCAGATTCCGGGAGAATTCAGGTTCGGAAAGACTTGGCATTGCCAGTCCGTATTTAAAATCGGTCTGATAATCTTCAGGAAGACTGATCAGGGAGATCGCATAAACATCAGGCAGAATGTTTTCAAAACGTGCAATTCCCTTTTCGTCGCTGACAACACGTTTTCCGTTTAATTCAAAAACAGCATCGCTGACAGGATCGTTATTCTGATCGGTAACAAGATAGGTAACAGTTCCCATGACAGTGGTATCAACCTCCAGCGGCATGGACAAATTGAATGCGTTGTCAGCCGCACGGATGAATATTTTGGTGGCAAGAGGCTGTCCGATCTCGTTTTCCCGGGCATAATAGGCGAGCTTTTTCAGCTGCATATACAAATCGGTAATATCATAGGTGAATACCGTTTTGGTTTCGTTCATGACATAATCTGCAAGGATATAAGAATTACTGTCAATGTAGCCGTCGGCTGCGAGATCATCAAGTCTGTCGGCGTAGGTGTGCTTTTCTCCCGATTTGGAAGCAGTATATAAAATAAATCCCTGAATGCCGTTTTCATCCTCAGAGGTAACATCAAGATATACCTTGTTGTTCGTACAATAAATTTTTGCGGAAGGCTTGTCGGGAGCAGTATTGTCTACTGTGAAATCCAATGACATAGTTTGAGGGCTGGAAATACTGCCGTCATAACTGATCGTACCTGCTGAAACGGTATATTTATATTTTCCTTCGTCAAGATCTGAAAACAAATTCTTCAGACCGTCTGTATTAAAGGCAGTCAGAAGTCCTGTATATGGTTCATATCCGCCGCTGGCGAATGACGAAACAGTGCCGATATTCTGTGAGTAAACGACATTTCCTACAGTATCCTCAATGCTGATCGTGTAATCAGCAGCATCACGCAGAAGATAGAAATTCGGCAGGATAAAGGAAACGCCTGTTTCAGAAACGTCATAAGCATTTCTAACTGTATCTTTTCCAATCGCAATGGTATTTTCCGAAATCTGACCCGTCATTGAGTTTTTTCCGAGCATCAGTGAAAGGTAGGAATTGCCAAGTGAAGAAGCGGCAAACAGACCTGACTGTCCGATGGCAGGTTCTGTGCTTTTGTCATAAGCAGAGGAGTCAAATAATTCAGCGTCACCCCAGCTTCCGCAGTAACCCATAAACGGAACAGAAAGCACAGAGCTTTTGTCATCGGGGGTCAGAAAAACAAATCCGTCTGTATAGAATCCGTTTTTTGCCATATTCATATAACTCAGAAACAGCTCAGGAGAAAGTGTGATCTGAATATCCAGTTGTATATTTTCGTCAGCAGGGAGGGTAAAGTTTTTGACCTCCTTACCGTCAATTTGATAGACTACTGTTGTTTCTGCGGTAATATCCTCAGGGGTAAGTGTATTGTAAACAACGCCGTTATGCTTTTCAAGTTTATCTGTTTGTACAGAAGAACCGAATGTATAGACAATATCCTTGTCTGTCAGGTTGTGAACTGTCAGGTGAAAATCAAATGTGCCGTTTTCACTGTCGCCCATGCTGACACTGCCGAGGTCATTTTCATCGGTAATATAGGCGGAGGCATTGATGGCAGCGGCAATATCAAGACAGCCTGCTCCCTGAAGCCGCGGCGTATAATAAGCTTTGTCATTATATTTAGCCGGAACGGCAGTATTCATCATTAAAGCTGTAACAGCGGTATTCTGGGATGAAAGTGGAATACCGGTCCGGGTGCGGACATATTCCGATAAAATTCCTGCTGTTCCCGAAATCAGAGCCGATGAGGAGGATGTGCCGCTTTTTGCGCTGTAGCCATCCGAAGAAGCAGAGAAAATATCCGTTCCGGGGGCGGTAAGATCGGGTTTTAGTTTCAGGTCATAGGTGACACCGTAAGAAGTAAAGGCAGAGGGTTTTTCTGCATTTTCGTTGTCAAAAACAGAATAGCCTTTCGCTGCAATTTTTCCTTCTGTGTGTTTCCGGAAATATTCCCTGAATTCATCGGAAATGACCGCAGCAGGGATGCTTCTTTCTTCTGTAGAAAAATTGATATAGACAGGTTCATCGCTCAAAACGATAATTCCTTTTGCATCATAGCCTGAGGCTTTGTTTACCTTATCAGTGAAAGAAGTTTCGCCGCGGTTCATGATGATGATTTTATCTTTTACAGAAATATCAAGATAATCTGTAGCCTGTCCCATACTATCAATATAGATGTAATCATTTTCCTCGCTCAGAGACGAAAACAGGGGGAATTCCGAACCATCGGATACTGTCATATCCCTGTAAGGGATTTTTTTGCCGTCGGAGGTCAGAAAATACCTGCTCAGCATTTTTTCAGCATCTACAGAGCCTGCTGCTGTGACAAAGGGAAGGGAAGCAGGATAGGAAATCGTACCGTAATCGGTATATTCAGCATTGACACCGTATTCTCCCGGTAAATAAATATTTTCGGAACTGTTGCCTGCTGCCGAAACAATATAAGTTCCCGTTTGTGAAAGTGCATTAAAAGCTTTTGTCAGAATTTCGGCTGTGCTGCATATTCTGGGAACGCCCAGACTGATATTGAGGATATCCGGAGAAAGCTTTGCCGTATCGTCAAGAGCGGCAAGAAGGGTGTCATCTTTTGCGGATCTATCTTTGTCGGAGCAGACTTTCATCAGGATCAGCTGTGAATTATAGGCTTCTCCTTTAAATGAATCGCCGCCGTCTTTTCCGTTATTTCCTGCAATCAGGGCGGCATTGTGCGTACCGTGGGAAGAACGGTCATAGAGCGGATCATCGTCATTGTCGGCGTAATCATATGCATAAATGATTTTATCACTTTTTATCACGGAAGCATTGGAGGCTGTGTTGAACGGAGCAGAAGATGTTAATTTGGATATATCCTCACCTGTATATTTCAGACTGTCGGGTGAAATGGAGAAAGCCTCATGAGTACAGTCAAAACTGTCATCAATGACAGCAATGACATTGCCGCTGCCAGTGAGTCCTTCTTCATGGGCTGCGGAAACCTTTGTGATTTCTATAGCCGGAGCAGTTTCATCGGTCAGATCGGGTTCTTCCTTGTCAGAAATATCAATACCTTCGCTGTTTTCCGAGTTTTTGAAATCGTCAGACGTTTCAGCTTTTTCCTCATCTTCCGTGCTGTTCTCACGGGGTTCTTCGGAGGAATCGATGATTTCTTCTTCTGCTGTTTCAGAGAAATTATCTTCTTCCTCTTCGTTTTCCGAAATTGTGATATTCTGGCTGGAGGCAAGCGTTACGGAGGTAATGCCGCTGATATTCCTGATTTTTTCAAGCGAACTGTAGGGCGCAGTGACGCTGAATCCGTTAATGACGGTATTGTACGTATAGCAGCCGTCAAAATTTGCCTGTGGTATCAGTTTCAATATACTTGCCTTGACAACGGCCTGATTTTTTTTGATAGTATCAACATATGTCCGGCCTTCTTTGGATTGCAAAAGTCCGGCAACATTGTTGTAGCTATTTTTAGATTTGAGAACGGTATCCACTAAAGAATCACCGTTCACGGTAACGATAAAAGTGACGGTTTCATCACTTTTGGGGATATTTTCTCCTGTGGATTTTGTTTTGTTGTTATTTTTATTGGTAATTCTTGCGGAGGATCTGCCTATATCATCGGAATTTTCCTGATCGGGCAATGTTCCCGGATTGATGATCGGCAGTGCAAAAACCGCAGCAGTAAGCACAACCGCCAATATTGCGGAATAAATTCCCTTTTTCATTCTTTTTTCACCTCAATACAGGGGATGATGATTTTTACTTTATCACTATATTATCTCATATTTCGGTGTATATTTCAAGTGGTAGAATTTGCTATATTCATATTTATACCGAAACCAAGCATATAAATTCTTTAGATAGAAGGTAGTAAGAAGGGAGTTCGGTATGATAGTAAGTAAAAAGATGATAACGGAATTTTTGAGAAATTTTATTTTCGGAACAGTAATCGGGGCATTTATGCTGATTCCGGGGGTAAGCGGCGGCACGACAGCGATCATTCTGGGAATTTATGACAAGCTGATCACAGCGGTCAGCAATATTTTCAAAAAGCCGAAACACAGTCTTACGTTGCTGATTCCTGTAGCGTGCGGCGGCATTGTGGGAGCGGCACTGTTTTCAGGAGCGGTTCTGCTGCTGATCGAAAGCTTTTATATGCAGTCCATGTTCTTTTTTATTGGAGCGATTTTAGGCTGTATTCCGTTTCTTATAAAAAAATCAGGAATAACGCTTTCAACGCTTTATCATGCGGTTTTTGCCTTGATCGGGATGGTTCTGGTGATGGCACTTCGTTTTCTGCCGGAAAGTGCCGGAACGGACGGCGGCGGAGTCATGTTGATCGTATGCGGATTTATTATTGCGGTTGCGATGGTTCTTCCGGGAATCAGTACTTCTCATGTATTGTTGGTAATGGGAATGTACGAGACAGTCTGGGGCGGTCTGCACAATATGGATGTCTGTTTACTTTCCCTTCTCGGTATTGGCGGAATTGCCGGTACGATACTGACCGCAAAAGCCGCAGACAAGGCAATGGAGAAATTTCCATGCCAGACCTATATGATGATCATCGGCTTTGTCATGACTTCCGTATACGATATTTATCCGCAGAATACGGAGCTTTCACAGCTTCCGGTCGATATTGTACTTTGTGCGGCAGGATTTTTGTTGGTTTTGTTTGTTTCGTCTGCCGCTTCCAAAAGAGAATTGAAAAGTATATAAAAGGGGATAGGATTTAGGGGCTAGGGATTAAAGTGATTTCTGAATTCTTTTTTGTGTGATATTTCATTTTGCTCATATAGTATTGAAAATTAAAACAGAGCGTTTCAGAATTACTGTGAATCGCTCTGTTTGTTATTCAGCCCCACGAAACAATGGGTCTTTTATTATTTTTGGCACAATCTCCCAAATACATATTGATCAATGTCTGATAAGGAATACCAGTATCAGAAGCCAGACCCTTAAAGAAATCAATGGTACTGCTGTCGATATTTATGGTGATTTGTTTTTTCAAGTTGTTTGTATATGGATTTTTGCGTGGATTGAGGTTTTTGATATCATATTCATCTCTCATAATCTTCACCAGCCCTCCTGATAAATTTTTCTGGGACTTTAATGGCGCGGCAATAAATGATGGTTTACAATAAACTTGAGTGCGAAATAGAGACCGGCGGCTCGCTAATATTTAACTTGACTTTGCTGTTTTCATGTATTATAATACAAATATACAAGGTGACCGACCAATTACGGCAGTCCCCTAATTAATTACGATTAAAAGATTTAACCGCCCTGTTTGGAAGACCGGCGGTTATTTCTTTTTAGTCTCATCGAAATACTTAACAATGTCAAGTACCAAACGAGCAACTGATACAACCAACACAATAGTTGAAATAATTTCGCTATATGTAAGCATCATACCAATCCCCCCTTCGTAAAAACTCAGGGAGCATAAAAAGACTTTCGCTCCCTTGTTTAGAAAATTAAAAGTCGGGGAGCTGCCGCAATCCGCAGGCCAAATCACCTTGCAATTCTATTTTATATGAATTTGTTTTGTTTGTCAATCACTAACTTTCTAAATATTATAAAAAACGTGTGCCAACCCTATTGTACACGCTTTTCTAAGTGTAAAATTATAGTTGGCAATGAAATCGAAGCGCGGCGAATAAATTCATCTTTTGTTTTCAGAGCGACCGAAGGGTAGCGACTGCGCGAATTCCCTGCGCACGTGGTGCGCCGCTTTTTGAATTTTTATATTTAACTTGACTTTGCTGTATTCATGTATTATAATAAAAATATACAAGGTGACCGACCAATTACGGCAGTCCCCAAAAAGATTACGAAAAAGTAACCGTTAACTGTGGCGACAGGCGGTTACTTCTTTTTTATATCATCGTGTCTTGCTCTGATAATATCAAAGACAAAACGTCCGATAGCTACTATGAGCATTGCAGTTTGTATGAACTCACTGTATGTATTCATATTCGCTCACCCCCTCTCAGGGGCTTTATTA
>CACYDD010000293.1 GCA_902773065.1 uncultured Ruminococcus sp.
GAAGAGGCTTGGTAAGAATTTAATACCCTGCCGTCTGTACCGTTTCATTTATGGTGGTGCCAAGTGCGCGGGCATGGGGGGTTAGTTAAGAAGAGTTGAATTCAAGTCCAGCAGCATCTGTTAAGGTTTCTTTAAAGAATAGCCAATTAGACACATGGAAGTGTCTGTGAGTCAGATATAAAAGTGGCTATGAAAAAGAAAAGGTCACGAATACATCAAAAGCAAGAATGCATTCATAACCTTTGAAATCGTGGCTTTCAGAAGTGTTCACCTCTTCCGGCTTCGGTTTTTTGAACATTGATCGTGTAGGATGGTTCTCCGTTCTTGCGTTTGTAAGCCTTTATATAAACCGGAAAACAAACATTGGAGTTGATGTCGTGATATTCTCCTGGAGCAAAGTCATCAACAAAAAACTTACGATTGCAGCCGTCCTGTACGGTATAGGTGACGATTTCTATGGTCGGATTGTCACGCGGAACCATCCGACGAGTCCGGTCAATAACGGTTCCTGAAAGAGAAAGCCCATATGCAGAATTATTATCCGATGTTTTGGTGTTACGTCTGTTCATTGACATTATCCTCCTTACGATTAAGTTTTTCCTGTATTTCATCGTACATTTCTTTGTAGGTGACATGATGGTCAAGGAAATCTTTCAGAAGCCCAAAGAATTTCTTGCCAAGCCCCTGGCAAGAACCCAGGGAACATGTAATGTACGCTGTTGCCAGATCTACCGTAGTGTTGATGTTGTTTTCTTTTAAGATTCTGATGTACCGTTTAAAATCACTGTTCAGGAGAACGAGGTCTTCCACAGGGATGTCGAAAACATCGATGTTCCGGATGGAATGATAATGGTCATAAGTGAATTCTGTGCCTGTTTTCATCATGTAATACATTGCGACTGAAAGTTTACGTGCTACGGCATTGGCTGCTTTCTTCTTTTTACCCGTTTGCTGTTGGAGATTATAACCCCATATCCCGAACATCTCGTTATGTCGGTGTATAAGGCGATGTGCACTCATGTTTAGCGCCCTGTGAAGAGATTTATTTCCGCTGCGCATAACTGTACTGGTCACTTTCCCGGCACTGATCTTAAGACTCGGATCAAGACCGCAGTAAGCCGATAATGCCTTGGCATTTCTAAAACGCCTGGGAGTGACAATTCGAGCAAGCCAGATAATGGCGGTCAGCTCGCCAATCTGAGGCGCGGTAGAGAGTATACGGATCATTTCGGTTCCCGGGAGGGTTCCCGTATCAGTTTCCCATTCCATGGAACAGGCTTTTTCGAAGATCTTGGATCTGCATTCTTCTGCCTGTTCCGTGAAGAAGTCATATTTGGCGTATTCTTCACGAAGTACAATGCGTACGTCCATAGGGATGGTGACAGGACACAGTCCTTCAATGACGGACGGATGATCAGAGATCTGATCTTCAACAATGGCACGTATGGCCGGGTTTTTGACAACACTTCCACTTCGGCCAACGGTAAATCCAAAACGGGTAATGATGTTGTTGATCCGGTTGCCGGCAGCTGTAGCATCATGAATGCAACGGTCACGCTGAGCAATCATAACACGCAGAGTTTTGATGTTTTCATCAGGCATATAGAACTCTCGCCAGATGTTGAGTTGGTCATGGAGAGCCAGCAGGCGACTATCAAGGACATCTGTTTTACGCTTTGTGGCACCTGCTATTGTCGGATTGATGATTGTCGGATTTCCTCCGAAGGCCATACATACAGGCATATGGTAGTTTGCTGTAGATTCAACGAGATAGTGAAGCGGTTCGGATAAATCTGGTACAGGATCCGTTTTCGATTTAAGTACAGAAAAGCACCAGTCTCGGGCAGCAACGAGATTGTCCCACTCTGTCGTGAAAGTTGACTGGGCTTTATAAATCATCTTGCCGCAACGATAACGGACGCAGACCTCGATAAATTTGGAGTGGCAATCTATACCGATGCCGTATTCTTTGACATACTCATCCTCGGAACCATCTGGGAATTCATTAAAATCTTCGACAACGGAAGAAGGGTTATGGATAAGATCAGACAGGTTTAAATGTGTACTTGATGAAGTTTTTGGCATGACATCAAACGGAGTATTTACTCCGATCCTCCTTTTTTGCTATGATTGAAACGGTATTTGTACTGGCTGTCACGAAGCAACAGGTTCAAAGGAAGGCGCATTACACGCAGCGTTATCGCCGACTGCTTACTGAAAGAAGCGGTACGGTGTAGACAATTCTCATCTAGGTGCTTTCAAGGCGACACGACATAGCACGCAGATACCGCAAGGCCCAGGCTATTCA
>CACYDD010000294.1 GCA_902773065.1 uncultured Ruminococcus sp.
ATAATAGAAAGTCCAAACATTTCATTTCTGAAGATACTGATATTATTCCAGTTAAAAATGTTATATTCTTTGTTCTTCATACTTATTCACAAAACCTCGCTTATCATTAATAAAATTAATCAGCAGAAATCAAAAATTAATATCGGTCACACTGCCTGACACCAGATCTCTGTATTAGTTTTTTCATTGCTTTCCTAATTATATCAGTTAAAACAATAAATGTCAATTACTACCTCCGCCTACGACCCCGGGTGCATGACTGCACTTGACAATTTATTGTAAATGTTATATAATCACTTTGTAAGTGATTATATGGAGTGTTGAAAATGAATGCCTTGATCATATCCGGTAACCCAAAAATCAATTCTGCATTGTGCAATCAATTAAAAAACTACTGTGATTTTCAGTTGATTGTTACAGAAGAATCAGAATATCCTTTAAAAATCTCTGTTGTAAATTCTGCCGATATTATTTTTGTCTCCGTATGCGGCGAAGAAAACAATCATCCATTTCCGGAACAAATTCATCACTACGGTTCAGTTAATTTTCTTATAGGTGATAATGAAAAACACATTGTTCTGGCTTATCAATACAGATTTGACGGGTTTATTCATGCAGATCATTTTGATACTGATCTGCAGTTCTGTATGGAAAAATTTGCACTGCTGTCAAAAAGAAGAAAACCTGTATTAGCAGAAACCTTCGGCTGGTTCAACATATTTGTTGATGATGTTGTTGTGAATTTTCATTCCGCCAAAGCAAAAGAGCTTCTCGCCCTTTGCATTGACAGACGAGGCGGAGAAATCACAATGGACGAAGCAGTAGATAAGCTATGGCCTGACAGATGTTATGATGACAAAGTCAAAAGGCTGTATCGGAAAGCAGTGATAACACTAAATAAAACATTCCAAAAAATCGGTATACCTGAGACATTTGTGGCAATGCATGGCTCATGCTGTATTATCAAAGACAAATTTGAATGTGATTATTTCAGATTCTTTGAAAACATTGACATAAATCACCATCTTTTCGATGATGAATATATGTTTAATTATCCATGGGCAAAAGAGACACTTGTTAATTTACAGGAGATCAAAAGTAATTACCTTCTGAAATCACAATCAGAAAATCGGGAAGTCATTATAAGGAGTGCTGAAAATGAATGCCCTGATCATATGCAGTAACCCAAAAATCAATACTGCATTGTGTACTCAACTGAAAAAATACTATCATTTTCATTATATATTTACTGATGGAAAAGAACTCTCTTTAAAGATTTCGGATGTAAATTTTGCCGATATTATCTTTCTATCCGTATGCAAAGAAGAAAACAATCATTGGCTTTTGGAACAAATTCGTCATTCCGGTTCAGTTATCTTTCTGATCGGTGATGATGAAAAACACGCTGTTCTGACTTATCAGTACAGGTTTGACGGCTTTATCCATGTAAATCATTTTGATAAAGATATTGAATTTTGTATGGAAAATTTTGCACTGCTGTCAAGACGAAAAAAACAGTTATTTGCAGAAACCTTCGGCAGATTCAATGTATTTGCTGATCAAATGGTTGTGAACTTCCATTCTGCCAAATCAAAGGAGCTTCTTGCCCTTTGCATTGACAGACAAGGTGAAGAAATCACTATAGCCGAAGCTGTAGATATTCTTTGGCCTCACAGATGTTATGACGATAAAGTAAAAAGTCTGTATCGAAAATCTGTTATGATGCTGAAAAGAACATTTAAGGATATTGGTGTACCTGATGCATTTGTAACAATGCGTGGTTCATGTTGTATCAGAAAAGATAAGTTTGAATGTGATTATTTCAGATTCTGTGAAAATATTGCTGAGCATTTTCATCTTTTTAATGATGAATATATGTTTGAGTATACATGGGCAGAAAAAACACTTGTCAATTTACAGGAAATCAAAAGTAATTATCTTCTGAAATTACAAGCTGCAAAATCCGCAACGTCAACATCCTTGAATCTGATTTAAAAAATTAAAACAACACCGCACAAAGCTGTCCAGACAGACTTTGTGCGATATTGCCTTAAAAATATATCAGCCCTCAATGACCCCATTTTTTAGTGTAACGATCCTGTTGCTGTAGGAGGCACATTCTGCGGAATGGGTCACTTGCAGAATCGTGATCCCCTTTTCCTGATTGAGACGGCGGAAAAGCTGCATAATTTCTGCACCGGAGGCAGCATCCAGATTTCCTGTCGGTTCATCGGCAAGGATGATCTCAGGCTCTCCCAGAACTGCCCTCGCAATGGCAACGCGCTGCTGCTGACCGCCCGAAAGCTGTGAAGGATAAGATTTTCTTTTGCTTTGAAGCCCTGTGATTTCAAGGATCTCTTCATATTTTGTTCTGTATTCTGAAACATTGCGGCCGCTCATTTCAAGAGGAAGAAGAATATTGTCTTCAACAGTAAGATTTGCTGCCAGGTTATAAAACTGAAAAACAAACCCCATATTTTTACAGCGCAGCTTTGACAGGGTTTTGTCATCAAGGGTCGTTATATTCTGTCCTGAAACATAGATCTCTCCGCTGAAATCCCTGTCAAGCCCTCCGATCAGATACAACAGGGTCGATTTGCCGCTGCCCGATTCTCCCATGAGGGAAACAAAGCTGCCTTTTTCGATGTCTATTCCGGCACCTTCCAGCACCACCTGAGCCGTTTCTCCTTTCCCAAAGGTCTTGTGTATATTTTTTGCACTGATTACCATATTGTTTTCGTTCATTTTGTCTCCCTCTCTTTAGTCAGCACTTGTCTTTATTTCTTCTGCAATATTCATTTTTGAAAGCATTTTTAAAGGTTTCATAATAACAACTGTTAAAATAACAAATGCACCTGCCCCGAAGATCACTGCGTAGAGTAACGGCTGGATCAATGGTACACTCATATGCAACTGAGACAACGCTTTCGTGATGATCTGCAAAAAATACATTCCGAAAATTACCGCAGCAACAACCGAAATACCGCTTGTCAGCAAGGTTTCGGATATGATCAGTTTTTTCAGCTGATCCTTGCTCATGGCTGTGGAATAATACACCGCATATTTTCTTCTTGACTGTTCAAATCCCATCAGAATATTACTTGATGTTCCCATCAACGATAAAGCCAGACCAAGTACAACAATCGCATATATGATCGTCATAATACTATCCATCGAACTTACTGCTTCTCCCCAATATTCCGCTGTAGTTCTGATAAATGCAGGGTCATCAGCAAGCGTTGACTGTAATATGTCAAGAACATAGAACTCTTTTCCCGGTTCTGTTTTCACCAGAACGATTGCGGGCTGATCAAAGTATACACTTTTATAGGTGTCTTCATTGATCAGTACAGTATTGTCCATATTATTGAAACGGCTGCTGTCGATGAAACATTTTATTTTCAGTTTCAGTTCACGCGGAAGATAACTTTCCAGCTTTAGTTTCAATGTCATTTCATCACCGATTTTCAGTGAAAGCCTGGAAGCAAGCGTTTTGTCCACAGCAATTTCATTTTCCGCAAGTGTTTCGGGACAGTCGGTAATTCCTGAGAAATGACGGAATCCGCCATTTTCGTAACTCATTACTGTCAGATCACGCTCTGTTCCGTTTACTTCTGCTTTTGTATCATATTCCAGAAATTTGTAATACAACTTTTCTACATCTTGTACTCCATCAATATTTTCTGCAAGATAATCATATTGACTACCGTCCTGCTCCGGCATTGTGATCAGTAATTCTGCACTAAAATATGGCTTGGACATAAAGATGATAAGAGATGATGCCAGGGTAAGTATTGCAATCGTCAAGGAAATTGCTGACAAAATCAGTTGGGAGGATGATATATTGCTCTTTGTGGAAGCAATTTCTTTGACAGCCAGCCTTGCAACAGGCATTTTCCATTTTCCGAACAGTACAGCAAGTCCGTCGGACAACAATTTGACCAGCATGGGAAACAGCATCACTGCACCGACTGCGGAACAAAAGGCTGCTATGACGGTCATTGTGAAATCATCAAAGAAAAAGTATGCAGCCAATCCCAAGACTAAAAGCACAATCCCGAATATTGAAAAAGGCTTTGAAGGTATATAGACGGTTTCCTTTGTACCGAAAATAATATCTCTGACAGGTGTTTTTGCCGCTTTCATAATAGCAGCTGCCGAAAAAATACACTGGAGTAAAATGACTGCCAGAATCACAAGACAAACCGTCAAAAAATTGATCCCGTCAGATTTTGTGATCTCTTCCTCTCCGACAGCCGTAAACATTCCTAAATCGGTAATACCTCTGAAAGGCAAAAACAGCAGTGAACCCAGAATGCCGCCGCACAAACCATAAAAGGCACTCTCTGCAAGCAGCAGTAACCCTGTTCCTTTGATACTTCCTCCGATACTGCGCAGCATTCCGATCACAGACATTCTTTCATTGATAATATGCTTTGACATGGAAACGACAATGAAACATACCATTAAAAATACAATAGCAAAAATCAGATAGTAAATATTCAGCATACTGTTCATTGCATCATTGGAATCATCCGAGGTTGTTGCAAAATAATAATATTCCGGATGCTTTTGTGAAAGCGTTGCTGTTGCCTGATCAACTTGCTCATCCGGTACATCCACAAACATCATATTGAAAGTACCTTTTTTATCTCCGCTGATCTGATTGCACAATTCAGGTGTCACAATGACAGCCATCGGAGTCGGCTTCAGAAATCGGGTTGGAGCAGCGACCGCAAGTATTTTCAGATCATATTCCGTACCGCCGTCACCATAGAAAGTAAAGGTATCACCCACTTTTTTATCATACTGTCTGGCAAGAGGTTCTGTGATCGTGATCCCGTTTTCTGTCGGAAAGGCATCATCTGTCAGACGCAATTCATTTGCCAGTTCTGTATCGATCCCGATCACACTGACATTGGTTTTGTTGACATAATTAAAATATTTTGTATTGGGAAGTGTCATATTGACAGAACCCAAAGCCTGTCCGATCAGTCTGCTTCCGGACGGAAAATCTGATTCCTGAAGATCCACTTTATTGTCAGAACTGGAAATCATGATATCGACATCGCCGTAATTTGACTGGAAGAAATCTCTCAGGCTGTTTTGTGCCGAGTGAATTCCCGAAATGCAGAATAATGCTGCAAATGCCGCTGCCGCCAGCGACAGGATAATAATTGCCGTTCGCAGCGGTTTATTGATCACATTACGGAGTACCAGTTTTGCTCTTATCATTTTTTCACCACACCTTTATTCTGTTTTCGGGAGCTGTATACATTTTATCTGTTTCCTTGATGTCATAGACTTCATAGAATTGATCAGTAGAAGACAGCACCGCATTGACTCTCGCTTCAGCAGGACTGTGTTCGTCTTCACAAAGCTGCTGAACAATATCCGTAACAACATTCAATGCTGCCCATTGCTGAGCAACGCCTTCAAAAATTTGTTCCAGTTCCTTTTTATCATCCGTAATATTGGCGATACACTGCACTGCAGCCAGATCAGCAATGTTTTCCGAAAGAGTTTGTTTTCCGTTGATATTGTATATGTCAAGAAGCTTATAATGGCTGTAATAATTCTCTGCCTTATCCATCAGCTTCTGATAAAGTTCCTGATCCTCTTTGTTCATCCACTCCGGATTATATGACCCGTTTTTATCAAAAAGATAACCGTTGGAATCAAAAGCGTGATTCATTTCATGGGCAATGACATAGCCGAGCATACCAAGATTTTTGTATTCCCCATAAGACGGGTCAAAGGAGGCTTGGCTGAGCATAACTGCCGGAATCGTTACTGTGTTCACACTTGGATTGTACACTGCATTGACAGTGATGGGAGTCATATCCCAGGTGTTTCTGTCGGCTTTTTGAGAAAGCTTTTCCTTTTCGGACAGTGTTTTGCCGCGATGAATCGCAATAACATTTTCCAGCAGATTTCCGCCGTCCTTTACAGGGGTGATCTCAAAAGGAGATCGGTAATCCTTGCTATAGCCAAGAAGGAATATGATATTATCGAGCTTGCCGGTAAACTTCTTCTTTGAATCATCACTGAGTCTTTCACTGTTTTGAATCAGCTGACGGCAGGAGTCTTTCAGATCTTTCAGCATCTTATTGGCAGCAATCATCACTTCCTCTGTACAAACCTCCCTGCCGTACAATATACCGAGTTCCTCCTCCAGTGTGTCTGAAACAAAATACTTTGCAGATTTATCAGCATCTTTTTTCGAGGATGTCTGACTGGTAAATTTGTCCGAATATGACGGGGGAAGTGCCGAACTGTAATCAAACATCAGACAGGTCAGCGCATAATCCTTTAATTCACGGAGATGTTCTTCTGTGAAATACTCATTGATCTTTTCGGACTGTGAAACATCAAATATGATCAGTTTCTCTGTTTTGAAATCAAAAGCCTGCAGCAGATTATCCGTATTGATATTACTGAAAAGTCCGGCAAAATCCTTTTTGGTATACAGATGATAGTGTTTTTCAATATTATTAAGATATTCCGAATCTAAAGTTGCGACCATGATCTCGTTGATCATACTGACAACATTTTTTGCTCTTTCATTAGCTGAATCGGCATCAACCTCCAGGGCAGTAAGTGTATTCTTTGTCATACTGCCGATATTCTCCGCGCCGTTATCTGTTTTGGTGAAATTTTCTTTCATATTTCCACACGTATTCATATTTCTGAGAATAAGTCTGTTGATGGAAGTATCGTATGAATCAGGAGCAACATCAAATTTAAAAAACGATGACGTTCCGTATTCCAGATACATGACACCGAGTGCGCTAACCAGTTCTTCTGTTGTACTGCATTTCTCAATCATACCAACGATCGGCATTAAAGCATCCGTACCGGCTTTTTCTCTGGCATCAGTATCAAGATACTGCCGGTAGATCTCACCGACCATTTGTTCAAAGGTATCTTTTGAAGATTCCTTTTCCGCACAATGATCTATCAGTACTGAAAGATCTTTTTCCATTTCATCCTGGATATTGTCGAATGTTCCAAAGCTTGACTTGTCATAAGGGATCTGACCGTTTGTCAGATAGTCATAATTGACATATCCGTAATAATTATCACCGGCTGCCGGCTTTTGCAGCGGAGCAGATGTTGTATCCTTCTCCGGCATGACCGGTTCTTCCATACTACAGGCAGAAAATGATACGATCATCAACAGAGCAAGCAGAACTGCCGTCATTTTTTTTTGCATAACCTACATCCTTTCTTTTGTTCCAACGAATCCGACAAGATATATAACAATCATATCATAAAAATACATCATATTCAATATATTTTTTTAACCTTCCTGTAATTCATTGTTATCATTTAATATACTATTAAATAAAAAAAGCCTTACTCAATCACATTGATTTGAGTAAAGCTTTTTATTTGATCGTAAATTTATTTTTGCCTCCGCTAATGTTGACTTGATTTTTGATATTGCGGTCCGGGGTGGGGGTGTTAATTCTGCCAAGAATACAAACTCAATGGATGAAAAATTATAGTATATTTTATTTTGTGTTAAGCACTCCCCGTACTGTAAATCCTGCTGCTTCTTCCACGGCTCTTATTCTGCCGCCTTAATCTTTGGAGATTAAGGTCAGTGCATGAATTTCCTGATGTAGCTGTCGAAATCTTTTCTTCGCTGGCTGATAGTAGCATCCGTAACCGTTACATTTTCGAAATACTCAAAATAGGTTTTATAGACATTCGCTTTGAACGGAGCTTTGATTCTTTCCTTGGGACTTTGCTGAATCCCGAAATATTCATTTTTCTTATATTTTGTTTCGGAAATTTCTTTGATGGTTCTGCTTTTTTCTTCCAGAACATGATCGGCAAAATCTATATTCACAGATTTGAATATCATCATTTCTTGGTTTTTCAGTTCATGATACACTTGCGGAGTCATTACTGCACTGGCTTCCTTACAAATTGCTGTGATTCTTTCTGTATAGAAAAGCTGATAATACCGTTGGGCGGATCGGTTGTTTTTCCTGCCATTGAAATGGGTGTCATACTGACTGATCAAAGGCAGAAAAACGGTAAGTATGCTGATAATTTCCTGAGTGTGATCAACTTTCTCGTACATATTTGAATAATCTTTTTGAAGATCTGCTCTTTCCTGTTCTGTATCTTCATTGTCGTTCTCATTCTTTACCATCTCATTTAAAATAAGCAATTCACGGCTACTTTTTCGGAGATGATCCAAAATACGGTTTTTCACTGCTGTTTTCAGATAATAAGAAAACGGTTTGCTGCCATCATATTTTTCTAATATTGATTTTTTTTCGTCAGGTGGATAAATCAAATCAATAGCTGCTTCATATTGTTCTTCTTCCTTTTGCTGACCGGAAAATAAATCCGAGATTTTTTCACTGATCTGCATTTTCAGATTTACTTTTTGTACACCCGAAGCCTTGACATATTCTAATGCCCATGCATTGATTCTTTCTTCTGCAGATTTATTTCTGTCATTCATCATTTTCTCCCTCCGAACCGAATATAATTGCAGAAATCTTCTTTTCAGGTTCTTCAATACCCAGACGGCAGAATTTCTCGGAAAGCTCATCAATATAAAATAGTGATGTCATATCATAGATATCTGCTTTGTCATCAGCATTTCCTGCTTTTTTTCCGTGTGCTTTGCCGTAAACGATTGAACCGATAAAGATATTCTCCTTTGCATGATAAGCATATCTGAGTGCCATCAACTGTACAAGGGGAACTGGCTTTGTGCCAAAGGTGATACAGGTATAAAGCTCATCATTATCCTCAAAGCATTTTATCAGCTTTCCGTATATCTCCAGCATTACCGATATATCATCACTATCTCTGTAGCTGATCTCTCTGATCGTATAACGAAACGCTTTTTCTTCTGCAAGCTTAGCAAGCTGTTCTTTGACAGTTTCATAATTCCTTTTGATATCCTCATTATCTCCGATCAGGAAAATCACTTCGATCTCTTCTCCTTTTTCGGCATTGTTATTGAGCACATTCAGGATCGGAAGCATATGTGCCTTGTCATATGAAAGTTCTGCACCATTGACAGGCTGATACACAACAGGGTTGATCGTACTCTGGAATGGTACGGAAGTAATAAATTTTTTCATAGTATTTCATTCCCCTTTTTCATTAAAATTACTTTTATTCATGTGAGCTGACCTTATCAATATATTTGACAGACTGTATGAGAAACTCTCTGATCATATCTGCTGTGAAATGATTTCCCTCCGGAAAACGATACCTCTCCGGATCTTCTATGGAAAGTCTTTCTTTAAAATACTCATCATCCTTATTGGTTTCGCTTGCATGATTGACCTGATTTCTGACATATTTCATATAAATATAATCTAAGCGTATTTGTTTAAGCTCATCCGCAGAAATATTGACGGTAACATTGTCATCAACCAGTCCCTGCAATACACCGCTAAGGTTATTCGCATAAGTCGATGTACCTGATTTGGTATTGTTCTTTGTATTTTGCAAAAGTGATATAAACATATTTGCATTGTTCACCAGTCCGTCTACTGTTTTCGGTATCTTATCAAACTGAATGTATGTTTTTTCAAGAAGTTTCCTTGCAGCACCGCCCGTGGGCATATCATAGTATTTTTTTCCATAGTTATCATAGAATGTATCACGGAATTTCAGCAGCATATTATATACGGTTTCATACTTTTCATCTTCTTTTAACAGAAGCGGTTGTCTCTGATTTTTCGGTTTTAGGATAACCTGTTTTCTGCTGCTGACAATTTCTGCAAATTTCTTGTTGAATTCTTTTAATGGTGATGTGATAAGATAATCCTGATAGATCTCGGTACCGGGATTGGCAGTCTTTTTTTCAAGATTATCAAAATCCGCACCCAGAAATGCCAGCTCGTTAAAATAAGCTTTCGGGAGCTTTTCTACATAAAGTGTGATTGCCTGCTGGAGAAGGTCGTTTTTCAGACACCATTTTGTCAGACTCAGATAGCTCATTTTGCCGTCTGCATTGAATTTTTCTCTAATGACAGGAATCAAGCCGACAAAAAGGCTTTCATTGTAATTTTTTGGTGATGAGTTTTCAAGTTGCTTGAATTCCTCGTTCATGTAGCTCACAGCCTGTTCCAACTCGTCTCCTATACGGCAGAGTGTAATACTGTCATAGAAATTGTTCATCGATTCAAGAAGCCTTTTGATTTTCTCATTATCCGTATCGGCGAAAAATTTCTGCAATGTGCGCGGATTGCCGGTAGAAGTAAATTCATGTGTACCGTTGATCAGACTGAACATTCTGAAAGTATCGCTGATATCCTCAATTTTTCCTTTTCCGCCTACCAAAGAGGAATAGACTGCTTTCTTGATTTTAATACCCATATATTCAAAATAGCGGAACAGATATACCAAAGAATAGGTAACGGAGCGGAGACCGCCGGTCGTATCAAAATACAAGATATCGCTGCTCTCAAAACGAAATTCATGAGTCAATGTATTGGTAATATCGTTAAGGTGATCATCCGTTGAATATCCGATAAAAACGAGGTTGATATTTTCTCCGCATTCTGTTTTTACGATTTTCGTTATCCTGTCATGATGTTGTTTATCATTTGTTTTTTCGGAACACATACTGATGATATCAGTACAATCGGGAACAGTTCGGAGAAGGTACTGGAGACCTGCCTGATTTGTCCAGTCTGCCTCAATTTCCGTACCGCTGTCATTCACATACTGAAAAAACTGCACGTTTTCCTTTTTTGGTATCGGACTAAGAACGGTAATAATAATTTTTCTTTTCATTTTAACAACCTTTCTAATCAAAAACGCTATATTTTCTTCTGTTGGTCAATATTTTTTATTAAATTATTCCATACATTCAATATAATATCACCAATATCAAATTTTGTCAATTGGTGGAGTGCCTCCGGCGAGCCGCCGGACCCAATTTCGCGCTCAAGTTTATTGTAAATCATTATTTTTTTTGCCGCGCACAAAACTCCCAGAATTATTTTACACTAACGTGCCTTCGCTGTCAATTCGCGCTCTGGTTTTATTATAATATTCAACTTCATTGCCGCACTCCAAATGTAATAGTATGACTGCCTACTATTATTGACACTTAGAACTACGGCAATGAAGTTGCCATTTTTGTCACTCTAACCTCTTATTTCTTGTCCTTAAACACTACTGCATCGATAATCATTCCTACTGCTTCGCCGACAGAGCGGCCTATTTCCTTGAACATACTCACACATCCCCTTTCTTCAATTTTTTTGCTGTGTCGATAATGCCTGTTGCTACGGAAAAAATAGTTGCTGTTGTTGATATAACCTTGATCACTTTTAAAACTGTCACCATCATATTTGTATCCTCCTGTTCATTCATTGACTTTGTATTTGTGCGTTCATTATGTATACGTTTGAGTTTCTGCTTTTTAAGGGTTTATTCAAAATATTATGTGCGGCAGTACAAATTCCTTTCTCTCTGTCATAATTCTCACCTCCGTTTTGGTTCTACATTTTATATACGTTCGGGCTTTCGGTTTTTTAAGAGTTTGCTTTAAATTTTTTCATTCAATCCATCCAATACACATTTCGTCCATTCTGCTCACCTCCGTTTGGGCTCTCTACTAAATATACGCTGTCGTCCGATATTTTTTAGAGTTAATTTTAAATTTTTTATTCCGCAAACATCGTCAGGTACACCGCCATTGCTGTCACGTTCTTTTTCATTGAGTATTTCATGTATTTTCTCTCCTTTGATTTGTCTTTCTATTTTATATACGCTATGAAAAACTTTTTTTAACCTTTCAAACAAAAAAACGGATGAAATCCCTGAAAATCATCAGGAGTTTCATCCGTTTTTGTTTTTGTTCTGATTTTGTCCCCTATGGGGCGTGTGGATTGTTACAGCAACAGAATTTCTGCCTGAAAACGACAGTAAATATGCGGCTTTCAGGCGGATAAATCCTGCCAAAGTGCGAATCTGTAAAAACTATAACATTTATGGGAGATTTTGTCAAGAAAAATTTAATTTTTGCCGGCGAGCCGCCGGTCCCTATTTTGCGCTCAAACTTATAAAAAAATCATAATTTATTGCCGCACCATAAAGTCCCGGAAATATTTTACACCAACTTATTTTTTTCTTAAATACTAAGGTGCGGATGATTTCTGTTATGCTCCGACAAAATGGTCTTTCCCATGCCGAGGGCGGTCTTGACACCTGTGCCGCTGTACTGCGAAAGTGCCAGAAGCGCACAGAAAAGCTCCTTCATGGGAACAGAAAGCCTGCTGCCAACAGTGATTCTTCCATAAAAACCACGAATGGCATTGCCTTTCATTTTGTAATGGCTGCTGCTCAGCTCATAAGAGGTGATGTATGTTCCCATCAAAAGAAGTTTCAAGGCATCCTCATCCTCCAGATACTGCTCAGGAAAAATATTGTTCCAGCTGTTCCAGAGATTTTTGAGAATCAGCTCCATATCTGGAAAAAGCAGGAATTTGCCGTTTTTTTTGAGGGCGGTCGTTGTTGCAAACCCCAGATTTGCCGTGCCGCTTTCCAAAAGACCGTCCGTTTCCTTCCTTAGCTCCGCAAAACCGCTGATTCTCTTTCTCTCAAGACTGTCCTTATGCAGGACAGTCCCGATTTTCTCAACCAGAAATTCACTCTGCTTTTCAAGCGCATTCTCCAGCTCCGCAGAAATCCTTTCATCGAACGAATTGATATTCCAGACAGCAGTGCTGTCTGACTTGCTGAACTCAATATTCTGCGACAGCGGCGTTTTTTCGTTCAGGTGCAAATACTCTGCCGTTTCCTCCGACAGCATCTCCATCAGACAGGCATAAACATGGTAGCCGCTGCACCCTTTGAAGTCTGTTCCAGTTTCGCAGTGCAGCTTCACTCTGAAATTGTCTATCATTCTTTACCACCCTTCGTTCAGCACAGCCTCGCACAAGCCCATATGGAACATCTGACCGCCGGCCTTCGTTTCTTTCAGCATGTGCGGCGAAATACCGATCTGCTCATCATCAGGGTTCTGGTTTTTGAATTGCTTATGCATAAAATCTGACACCTTAGGTAAAGCTCTTCTGTAGCCATCAAGTGTGTAGATGATGTTCTTGGAAAAATAGCCGCTGCCGCCGCCGAGTATCACAAACTGCTTGCTGAAATGACTTTTGTTTCCGTCCGGAGTCTTAAACTTTGACATATACATCTCCTTGTATTCCTCATCAAAGCTCCGAACCATATTCCCGAACAGCTCCGAAAAGCTTTCTTTCAGTCTTGCGGGTTTGAAATATCTTTTATCGACTTTAATCTTAAAGCTGACTTCCGTCCCCGGTTTGATACATTCCCTTGCAACATTCAGATTATTCTGCTGATTATAGCTACCCTCACTGTTGACATCCATTTTCTTGCAAAGAATAAAATTCTCGTTTTCGATTGGTTCGCTATCGCTGATAATCAACCCTTTCATAATGCTGTTGAGGGCATCATCACGGTTGGGCTGACCGTTTTTCTTTTTCAGCTGCAAGGTATTGATCAGTTCTTTCTCTGCCACTTCGGCTTCCTTGCTCAGCCTGAACTCCGACTGCGGCGAACTCGGTTTGCACTTTCTGATCAGATACTGCAAAAGAACGGTTCTCAGCATTCCTTTTATGGAACTTCCCGGAATAAAGGCACGGTTATCCTTGCTACGCATAAAGCACTGTATATCCGTCACGGTATGATCTACATCAAATGCACTTGCATTATCAATCTCGTAAATCATCATTTCCTTTCTTTTGCCGACAGGTACTTCAATCAGATTCATAAAATCCTTCAGACCGTTATCGGGTTCTTTCAGCCCGAGCCGTTTATCATCAAGCAAATACTGCTCAAATTTTTCGGCACGGCTGAACTTTCCCCTTCCCTTGGTACTCTGGCATTCATCATTTGCTGCTATATATTCGATAAATTTTTCCATATCCATAAACCTGATACAGTTTTGCTTTGCGATATAGCAGAATTCCTTTTTGCTGATAGATTTACCGCTGCCGACAAATACAGGGGAAAGTGTCCTGATTTTCAGTGTATAGTATTCAAAAACATCGTTCATTTATAAATTCACCCCCAGAAACAACGGCTTTGCATATCTGTAAATCTTATGTCTTTGATTTTCTCCGACAACATAAATGTCGCCTGCGAATGTGTTTTTCAGAACCGACCCCGAACTCAGATAATACTGCACCTGCTTTTTTACTGTTTCCGTATATCTTGAATAGGAAAATCCTCCCCTGCGGATCACATTATACCATGCTCCGTCCAGTGCTTTCTCAGTTTCCTCCTCTTTCGGAAGAGAGGTGGCCAGAAGAAGGCTGTATGTACCGCTGCTATTAAGATGTTCTTTCAAGTATTTCACGCATTTATCCTCGTCCGCAGCCGTTTCAAGCACAAATCTGCCGTACCCTCTGCTGGCCAAACCTCCGATTCCTCCTGTGCCGATACTGCCAAGCAACCGCAGCACAAAATTTGCATCTGACTTGTCCTCATAACCGATGATCCCGTACAAACCGCAGTTTTTCTTAAATTCACAACAGCCGACATCAAAAGGCTTTGTATCCTCTTCTGCGCTTCTGACACAGGCCCTGACATCATTTCTGAAAACAGCAAAGTCTTTTTCCAACTCTTTTGTTTCAAACATTTCGCCGCTGTCCAGATATTTTGCATACGCTTTCATATACGGTTCATCCGCCGGCAGCCACTCCATTGATTTTATCGACTTTCTGTTTTTTACATCAAACGACGCATGATCCGAAAGCGGCAAAAACGGCTTGGGCAGATAGAGCAAATCGTCGGAATACGGAAAGGTATCGGATAATAGAAGCTTCCCTTCCCTGCACAGGCTAAGCAACTCCTCCACAACCTCATCACCACATTGTGCTGCTGCTTCATTGCATATTGCCGAAAAAAACGTATCGGCTCTCAGTGTCAGGGCGGTATTGGTAAGGGAAACTGCACCGTCACCTCTGCCGCAGTGCAGCGGTGCTGTAAACACAAGCTTATATATGCAGTAATTCATGATCCTCCACATCCTTAAATATTTCTTTGATTTTTCCGCTGTCGATACTGTCATTGTTGACTGTTTCTATCTCTATATTTTCAAAGCTGATCCTGCCGCTGCCGCGTGAGCCGTGTCCGCCGAGATAATCATACTGCAAAAGCTTCATTCCCTCTGCCAGCGTTTTCAGGTCTTCTTTTGTCTCATTGTCATTTTCAACATTATAAACAATCACCGTCTCAAATACCACACCCGGAACCACTCTTTCAATCTGCCTAGGATTTGCCTGACAATCGCCTCTGTTGATGGTATTTTCAAATTTCACCTCAGTAAGAGAACTGATACTGACCTTATCCGCATCTTTGATGTACGCATCTGAAAACTGGAGTCTGGCAGGCGTGATGTTCGGTTTTGTGCAGCCAAAAAGTCTTTTAATCACATCCACATCATCATTATGATTTTTATACTGCGTTTCATTGTCCAGCACTGCTGCAAGAAGTGTCCGTATTTTGCCCTTCAGCGAGCTTCCCGGAACAATGGGACGATTATCTCTTGACGATTTGATGACAGGCGAATCCACCGTACCGATTGCGGAATAAGCATCCGAGCCGCCGATATGAAGACCTGTCAGTACTTTCAGGTCCGATCTGATGATAATTTTTCCGTTCATTTTTTTATCCATTTTATTTATCCTCCTTAGTCATTCTTTGGATTCAGAAATCTGTGATAGGCAATCAGTGCTTCAAAATATTTGCAGTACAAGTTAAATTTCTCTTTGCCTGCACTTTCTTCTACATCCCTGAGGTATCCTACCACACCTGTTTCGCTGATAAACCGCTTGACATTCTTATCTCTGCCTGCATCATAGATCATATGAATCCTGAACAGCTTCAGTGCCGCAACACTTTTTGACAGAATCCGGTTATCACTGTTTCCTGCCTCATCCGCTATGATATCACAAAGAATACTGTAGATACTTCTGATTTTTGCTTTGGAGATCATTTCATACGGCTTGATATTTTTTAAAACCTCAAGTGCCTTGTCTGCATACGTTTCTTCAAAGCTTTTGTCAATGATTCTTTTATTCTGTATGGCGGACAGTTCTTCCGCAAGATTCGGTCTGTTTTGTTCGCCTTTGTTCTTATTGTCATAACTCCTGTTTTTGCTGAAATCTCGGTTATTATTCATTTTTACCGGCACTTCCTTTCCTGATATACAAATATACATATAGCCGTTGCCAGCTGCTTTCTGTCTTTTTCATTTCCAATCCATCCGAACATCCTGTCTGAAAAAGCTTTTGCATTTTCCTGATTGACAACACCGTTCTTTGAACACATTCTTCCCAGAAGATACGCTGCACGTGCTATATTGATTCTGTCACTCTCGCAGCCTCTGATGTATTCCAGCAGCTTATACAAAAAGCTGTTTCCCTTGTCACTGTCATCGCTCCCAATAAACTCCTCCAGTGCTTTAAGCTTTTCACCAATGACCTCTTCACGAAATTCCTTCCAGCTGTAGGTGTTGGAGCCGTCGTCAGCAAAAAGCGTGATCGAATCCTTTTCATGCTTAGTGTTATGCTTGGAGCAGGATTCCAGCTTTTCGGTCTCAGCGGCATATCTGGCAACGGGATATTTATGGTTATAAATTCCGATACCACCTGATATGGTCAGCTTTCCGTCAGTCAGCTCTTCAAACTCACAGATAATTCTGTCTGCCGCACTGATCACATCATTCCATGAACCAACGAGAAATACATCATCTCCACCTGCATATAAAACAGTGATATTGTAATTCTCCCTGCTCAGAATATCGGCAAGCCGGCACTTAAAAAATACCGAAAGCTGTGTTGAAAGTGCTGCCGTTCGTGCAATGCTGACATTGTTTCCGAACCCTGAAATGAATGTGTTTCCGAGATTATCGACATCCATTCTGAGAACGCCGAGCCTTTTAACTCCTTTAGCATATTCGACAAGATCATCCATCATTTTATCCTTTGCATAATCACATACAGCAATGATCCTGCTGCTGTCACTTTTGGCAATCTCGTCAGAAATATATCGATTCTTGCAATAGATTCTTATCACATTGTCCTTTTCTGCTTCTTCATTACATTCTTCACCGCTGAGAAATGCCAGATATGCCGTACCTTCGGATGTAAAAAATTCCGTATTTTTTTCGTGCTTTTTCGTTTTCAGAACAGCAAAGCATTTATCCGCATCTGTAATAGTTCTTGCCATTTCAAGAAATGCTGCGCACCAGTCACAGTGGTCACCGCCGCTTCTAACATAAGCAGAAGCTCTTCCGCAAATACTGCATTCCCTTGTTTTATCTCCGCAGGAGCCAGGTCTGTTCAGTGCAATCAAATCGGCAGGCATATATTTTCTGAATTTCTTCTTTGCGATTTTTGAGGACAGCCCCGTAAAAATTCCTTTATACGCCTTTTCCTCCATAAAATCGGACGGTGAACATTCCTTTGTTTCCCAGAGAACGGAAAGACTGCTGCCGAAGGAGCGGATACTCCAGTCATTGAGCTTTCTGTGTATTTTATCCAGTTTTTTGAGACTGTCCGTCATATTCGGCAGGATCATATAGCAATGACCGCCGCCGCTGTAAAGAAGATTCGCTTTTGTCAGACCGAAGCTTTCTGTAATTTCATCCGTCAGGTTTGCCATGACCAGCTCCACAAAAAACGACTTTGCCCTCAGCGTTTTGAGTGCATTCTCACTAACCACCGTATAGATAAAATTCTGAATTCCCGAAAAATCAGCGGTATAAAGCAGCAGACTGTCTGAATTTCGAATCTCATCAACACTTTTGCTGTTTTTGTCCCGTGAATATAGTGTCAGTGCACCTGCAAAGGCAGCAGTGAGACGTGCGTGTTCATAAACCGAAAGATCACATTTCATATTTTTCCCCGAAACATAAGGTACATCAGAACAATATTCATAAATCAGGTCAAGACATTGTCCGATTTCGGAATCATTCCCTGAAAACTTTCTGATTCGTTCGGAAATACGGTCTGTTTTTTTCCTGTAATCGATTGTTGCTACGTCATTGTTGTCACAGCGGAAAAAAGCTCCGCTTTCCTCATCATAACACAACACACTTTGGGAGGTAACAGCACTTTTTTCTGTATTGAGCCGATTAAATATCGAATACAGTCCCGTAAGGGAATCATTTTTCGATGCCTCCCCTGTATTTCCGCCAATTTCTTTTTGTGAAGACATTTCCGAAGCAAGCTGACAGATTCCTTGCAGTACATCATCCTGTTTCGCCGACAGCACGCTGTTGTTATTCATCAGTCCGCCAAGAATTTCATCTGCTTTCGCTTTTCTGACATTCTCTGCACGCTGAATGATCCGCGACAGGTCATTCAGCAGCGAAAACATGGCAGTCTGAAACACTTGTTCGTTCAAATCAATCACCTCGTTTGTCAAAATAACAGTTTTATGACTTCTATTATACTATTTTCACTTAATTTCGTCAAGCTTTTTAATAATTTTCATTAATAATAGATATACCTCCTAAATTCCTCAAATCTGAATACTGCATTTTTGATTGTTTCGCCTTTCTCGTTGACTGTTTCAAGCACCTCCCTCCTGCTGACTGCGGCAACAACTGTTAAACCTCCTTTCAAAAGCATAGATGTAACCAGAAACGAAAACACGCTTTCACCCTGACACAATACCACGGACGGTTTTTCTACTGTGATTTTTTCATAATACTGCTTTGCAAGACACCGCATTTCCTTTTCTGTCATCTCTGACTCGATTGCAGGAAACGGAATGTCTATAATCGTGCCGTATTTTTCTGCTGCTTTTCTCTGCCTGTCACACCAGTGTTCCAAGCGATGGTTGGTAAAATTAACAAAAGCACTCATCATGTTTCCCCCTTGTTGTTTTTTGCTTTCACTATATATACGTATCGGATTGTGTTTTTTAAGAGATTATAGTAAACAAAAGAATCAAATCGCAAAAAACAAAAGTACAATGCCGCATTAAACATATCTTCGGATTCATGACAAATTCCATGCATGGCATGACGATTCGTTCTATTGGTATCACTCGTGTCTGGTTTAATATTAACTTGACAAATCTGATTTACAACTTTTGCAGATATGAAATTTCGAAACGTCCTAAACCTGCAAGGGGATAAGTACGCCTATTTAAAAAATGGGCTAAAAGAACATCTATCATCACGTGAATTGCCTCTGATTTTTCATATCATTCAATTTTTATTCACAGGTCACCAATTTCAGGCGGCTTTTTTCATTTTATAGGAGATTTTTAGAGGTTACCTTGATATTGCTATCACGATTATATTATCTGCCTATAATTCAGGACTTTTACAAAATTGATACTTTGTTTTATTCATAAAAATTCTGTCTGTCCGGAATTAATATTCCAAACAGACAGAATCATATTTTTATCCTTTTTTAACAAAACACCTTTTTTTGAAGAATACAACTCCGTATTTCAGAACATCGAACCCTTCTTCTTCAATCAGTGTTTGCACATATCCTTTTTCGTCAATCTGCTCCAAAGCTTTATCGCACATTTCCTGAACATCAGAAAGGTGTTTGACCACCTTAAGTTCCAGCACAGCCGCTTTACTGCTGTATTCATTTCTGATAATGATATCTGCTCTGCCTTCACTTGATTCACGGTTCGATTCTACGCTGATTCCTTTCATGCCAGAAAGCAGCCCTGCTAAAAAAGCTTGATAAAAGTTTTCGCTGTAATCATAATAACTGATTGTCCTGCGCAGATATCTGCTGACATCAGCAGATATCTCGTCAGTGTTACCATTCCAGATGGCTTCAAATAATGCAGTACGATCATCCTTGATGACCGTTTCGGTAAACCACTTTGCGATTGTTTTTGTAAACAAATCTTTGATTTCATTATTTACC
>CACYDD010000295.1 GCA_902773065.1 uncultured Ruminococcus sp.
AGGAAGTAATAATCATGGCACTTGAAAACAGACTTATGAAACATATTGATTTACTTATAGAACGCTATCCCTCACTTGAACCCGTAAAGCAGGAGCTGATTGATGCATACCTTATCATGGAGGAGTCTTACTCTAAGGGCGGCAAGCTGCTTGTTGCCGGTAATGGTGGTTCAGCTGCTGATTCCGAGCATATTGTTGGCGAGCTGATGAAGGGTTTTAAGATGCCGAGAAAGGTTACCTCCGAGTTTGCAGATAGCCTGAAAACAGTTGACAAAGAGCTTGGAACAGTTCTTGCTGAAAATCTTCAGGGTGCACTTCCGGCTATTGCCCTTGACGGACATCCGGCACTCACTACGGCATATATGAATGACTGTGAGCCTCTTCTCTGTTTTGCACAACAGGTAAACGGTTTTGGCAAGCCAAAGGATGTGTTTCTGGGTATTTCAACCTCAGGCAACAGCAAGAATATCCTTTATGCTGCAACCGTAGCTAAGGCAAAGGGCATGAAGGTGATTGGTCTGACTGGTGCAAAGGACAGCAAACTGCAGAAATATGCTGATGTTTGCGTTAAGGCTACAAACACAGAGACATATATGATTCAGGAACTGCATCTGCCGATTTATCATTGCTGGTGTCTGATGCTTGAGGATAAGTTTTTTGGGCAGTAATTCTATTCGTTGAGGAGTAGATTATGGATAAGTCAAAAACAGTATTGTTTGTAATGCCAAGGCTTCCTTTTCCGGCATCATCGGGAAGAAAGACATCTTTGTACCATTACTGCCGCATTTTGTCGGAAGAACTCGGATATCGGTTAATTGTTGCTGCTTTTTTGGAAAATGGTGATGATCCGTCGAATAAGCCGGATTTTATTGATGAATTGATCATATTGCCCAAGTCAGGGGCTTTGAAGAAAGTGAATTCGATACTGATCAATTCTTTTATTATAAAAAAAATGCCAATGCAGGTTGCATTGTATTGGAATACGAAGGCAAAAAAAATAATTGACGATATATATAAAAAAGAAAAGCCTGATATTGTCATGGGTGACATGGTACGGAGCACAGAGTATATAAGAAATTGTGATACATTTACGGTTGCGGATTTGGATGACCGTATTTCATTGAGATACCAAAGACAGTTGGAAAATGATATTGACGGTATTAATCCGTACGGAGCATTTTTGGATACAGTGCCGGGTTTTCTGAGGAAACTGATGCTTATCAAGTGCGTGAAGCTTTCGGTTGTAAAAAATGAGATAAAATTGCTGAATAAATATGAGTTGGAAATCGGAACTGTATGTGATGCAACCGTATTTGTTGCTCAAAAAGAAGCTGATGATTTTAATAACGAGTTAGGAATGAAAAAGGCTTTTGCGGTTCCTATAGGTGTTGATACAGAATATTTTTCTTACCGGGTATGCGGCAATGAGGGAAATATTATCGGATTTCTTGGAGCCTTGAATGTGGCTCACAATGAAAACGCAGTAAGGCATTTTATTGTTGACATTTTTCCCAATGTAATCAAAAAAGTTCCGGATGCAAAGTTTTTGGTTATTGGCGGAGGAGCGTCCGGTGAGTTGAGGTCGTTGCAGGATGATAATGTGGTATTTACTGGCAGAGTTGAAGATGTCAGAGATTATCTGGAAAAATGCAAGGTATTTGTATGTCCTATGACCTTTGGAAGCGGAATAAAAACAAAAAACTTAGAAGCTATGGCTATGGGATTGCCTGTTGTGACCACAGCTATTGGTGCAGAAAACATCGATGCAAAAGATGGCAGTGATTGGATCGTTGCCGACAAGACGGATGTATTTGCAGATGAATTGGTAAAATTGCTGACAGATGATAAGGCAAGACAAAATTTGGGTAACAACGGCAGTAAGTTTATACGAAAAAACTTTACGTGGGATTCGGCAGCCGGTCAGTTTAAAAAGCTGTTTTCTTGATTTGACGGTAATCCTGTTGGCATAAAAAATTGTTGTAAAGAGCATTTTGAGGGAGAATATATCATGAAATATAAAGATAATTATTTTTTTTGGAAAGAAAATTCGATTTTTGACACAGCCACCCGAAATGAGCTTAACTCCCTTGATCCTGAAAAAGATAAAAAAGAAATCGAAGACCGCTTTTACCGTGACCTTGAGTTCGGCACTGGCGGTCTTAGAGGCATTATGGGTGCAGGCACTAATAGAATGAATAAATACACTGTTGGTAAAGCAACTAAAGGTCTTGGAAATTATCTCCTTGATACCTACGGCAAGGATGGCTGCCGAGTACGTGGTGTTGTTATCGGCTACGATACAAGAAATAATAGTCGTTTCTTTTCCGAGACGGCGGCAGATGTGCTAAGCGGAATGGGGATCAAGGTGTACCTGCATTCTTCACCTCGTCCAACACCGCAGTTGAGCTTTTCTGTTAAACATTTCAATGCGGTTGCAGGCATTGTTATTACTGCTTCACATAATCCCCGAGAGTATAACGGGTATAAAGTGTATGATGAGTTTGGCTGTCAGATTGTTCCGTGGCAGGCTAAAAAGGTCATTGGCTATGTTGATGCCGTGACGGATTACACAGCGATAGATTTTACCGGCAACAGGGAACTTATCACAGAATGTGATGTTACTGACGAATTTGTAAAGGCTGTTGCCATTCAGAGCAGAATAAAAGATGCTGCTGCAAAGTCTGCACTGAAAATAGTATATGCACCGCTTCATGGTTCGGGAAATGTTCCGGTAAAACAGATACT
>CACYDD010000296.1 GCA_902773065.1 uncultured Ruminococcus sp.
CCATTCTCACATCCGCGGAGCTGTCGATGATGGCCGGTGTATTGCCGGCGCCGACGCCTAGCGCGGGCTTGCCGGAGGAATACGCCGCACGGACCATACCGGGGCCTCCGGTCGCAAGGATGGTGTCGCAGTCACGCATGACGAGATTGGTCATATCGAGGGACGGCTCATCGATCCATCCGATGATGTTTTCCGGAGCGCCGGCTTTGACCGCCGCCTCATAGACAATTCTCGCCGCTTCGATGGTGCATCCCTTCGCTCTCGGATGCGGGCTGATGATGATCGCATTTCTCGTCTTCAGACAGATCAGTGTCTTGAAGATCGCGGTTGATGTCGGGTTAGTGGTAGGGATAACCGCACCGATGATACCGATCGGCTCAGCGATCTTTTTCAGACCGAAAGCAGGATCATAATCGATCACACCGCAGGTCTTTGTGTTCTTATACTTATTATAGATATACTCGGAAGCATAGTGGTTTTTGATGATCTTATCCTCAGCCACGCCCATGCCTGTTTCCTCAACAGCCTGCTTTGCAAGCGGAATACGAGCCTGGTTTGCAGCGATTGCCGCAGCCTTGAAGATCTTATCGACCTGCTCCTGTGTATAGGTAGCAAAAATCTTCTGTGCCTCTCTTACCTGAGCGAGCTTTGCATTGAAGCTGTCGAGGTCTTGTACAAGACCGCTCGGTGTTGTCTTCACTTCGACTTCATTTGTGTTAGCCATAGTCGTTGTTCCTCCATGAATAAATTTTTTCTCAAATTGCAATCGTTACCCTGATTACATATACTATTATAAATGATTGTTAAAAAGTTGTCAATATCCTTTTTTTACTTTTTACGACTTATCGGTCAATTTCATCATCAACCGTTTATTTTTCGATTTTTATATTAAAATCCGTTGGTGATTTTGTCAGGTTAGATATATTTTGCCCAATACTTTTTATTGGTTTTTACATATTCCCCTATGTTTCCATTGTACGATATACACATACAACAACCTCAATCAGCCCCATATTTTTATTACATTTCACGATTTTTTCAATGTGCAATTTTGTCGTGATATGGTATTCCGATATTTTCAGCTTTCTTTCGGGCATGAAAAAAGCACCCGTTTCCGAATGCTTAAAATTCATAATGTGTCCACATTGAAACGATTTTGACCGTTTTTTCTTGCTCATAAACCATATAAACAAGTCTGTGCTTTGCGTTGATTCGCCTTGAATACAGCATATGAAGGTCACCGACAAGCTTTTCATAAGGCGGCGGATTCTGAAAAGGGTTATCCTTTATCACATCGATCAGATTCTGTACATTCCTGACCATTGCCGGATATTGTTTGATTTTTTCCTTATCTTTCTGAGCTGCTTTGGTAATAACCACCTTGTAATTACCATTCAAAATTCTCACACTCCTCTAAGGGTGTTTCAGCTCCCTTAAGAAGCTTTTCTTTCATTTCCGGCACAGAAGAAAGATACAGCGTTTCCATCAGACTATTATACTCGTCCTCGCTGATCAGTACCGCATTTCCGGATTTGGTGCTGATATTTACAGGTTCATTGAATTTAATTGTCTGATCAAGAATTTCAAAAATGTGTTTTCTGAAATTTGTCGCATTGGTATTTATCATATCTGACACCTCTCATATATTATATTATGTACATTATAGCGTACATATTCATATATGTCAAGGTTTTTCCGCCTGCTCGCCGGCATTGCACATTGGAACAGACAGAACAGAGGATTTTTAGAATGTGTACCGCCGCAAACGCAGTATTCATGCGGCTTGTTACAGGTGTTACAGATGTTACAGTACTTTTGCATACTTTATATATTTTTTTCTTTAATATTTTTTTATTTTTATATACAGTTTTACTGTAACTCTGTAACACAAGTCCCTCAAACTCAGTGTTCATGCGGATTTGCGGTGTTACAGACAACACTTTTTTTACTGTAACTCTCTGTAACATCTGTAACACATCGACTTATTGGTCACCCTGAAAAATCCGTTTAGGCAATAAACGAACTCTCTTTTGTTTTCCGTCAATACGTTTCACCTCTTGAAAAACACCGCACTTATCTAAAGCCCTGCCGATATCAACAGCTGAATATCCTCTTAGTTCCTTTTCAAATTCCATTTTGAACTCAGTGGAAGTCTGGTAAATATATTTGACGGAATAATACGGTGTATCAGTTAAAGACAGAATATCCTCAACTTCCTGCTGGGCTTTGAGTTTCTTTTCATGGTTTCCGTTTCGCTGAGAAAGCTGTTTCTGCTCATCGGAAGTCAGTCGGAACGACTGCAAGCCCTCCTCATTCAAAATCAACTGCACCTGTTTCCAAAGCTGAACGGTGTCGAAATCTTTCAGTCTGCCAAGATCAATTTCCTCCACAGGAATTGTCCAGAAACGTCTGTTGCCGCTGATATCGATCAGAAACTCCGCACTGTTGCAGGTCGCACAAAGAGAAGTCCGTCTGAGCGTGCGGACATCGCCCCTGCCGTAGGGCTTGCGGTATTCGTCCACTGACTGGGTGATAAATGCTTTCAGCTTTTCGATATCTCTTTTCAGTGAGCTTTCCAATTCCCCAAGCTCGCAAATCCAGCAGGATAACGCACGGATGTAACTGTCCTTGTCACGAAAATCAATGCTGATACCCTCTTTGAAAAATACAGGCTTCAATGCTAATTTTTTGAAAAAGCTTGTTTTGCCGATTCCCTGATTTCCCGTCAGGCACAGAACACCGTCCGAACCGAACGGCTCTTTAAAATCATTATGAAGCAGTGCAATACACTGAATCAGCCATTTCCTGATCAAAATACGGCTGAGGGTGTCACTTTCGGGAATGTGCAGTAACTCATATAATTCACTGATTCTGTCCTTGCCGTCCCATTTAAAGCGGTCAAGCAGTTCCAGAACAGGATTATAATGCTCACGGCTGACAAGAATATTCAGATAGCCGTCAATCGTCTGCAAATTACAATGCTTATATTTCCCCTGCAATTCCGAATACAATAATGCGGTGATGTTTGCCGAAAGAAATTCCTTGTTCTCTCCTGCAAATCCCTCAAAATCAACCTGCTTTGTGATATCATTAAACTTTGCCTTTGCCCTGCGATTCCTCAGATGATCCGATAAAATTTCAGGCGTGAATTCAGGCTTCTCAGGCTTCGGCTTGAATAGATCCTCCGCTGAAAGCATGACACCTTCACGCTCTGCCACAAGATCGAGAAACTGCTGATTTATATTGTTTGATTCTTTTTTCAATTTTCATTACCTCCTGATAACAATTCTGATATAAACTTTGTTTTTCTTTTTCACCGTCTGACATGAGAATGTCAACCAGATATTTCACTCTTTCGTAATTTTGCATTGCTTCAACAAACAACGGATGATATGTACTGTTCGGTTTTTCAGGCTTGTAAACCTCTCTCCAGCGGCACAAGAGCTTTTCATACGCAATACAGCTGTCAAGTGCCTTTGTGAGCCAACTTTGATATGCTTTTGTGACTTTGATTTGCCATGCTCTTTCTGCCGCCTGCTTTCGTTCCTCCGCTGTTTGCCTGTGCGGTGTCAGATCCAGCCCAAGCATGAAATCATCATTCAGCTGTCTGAGCACCTCGAACGGCTTCTCAATCCCTAAAAGCTTTCCTGCTAACTTGAATACATCTCCGCCTTCTCTGCAGGCAAAACACTTGAAATAACCGTCCTTGAACGACAAACTCGGGTGTCTGTCATCGTGAAACGGACACACTGCTTTTTTGTGCCTGTCAACACTCATGCCGTATCTCTCTGCTACCGCAAGAATATCCAGCCGCTCTTTCGCCTCTGCAAACAATTCATTA
>CACYDD010000297.1 GCA_902773065.1 uncultured Ruminococcus sp.
GCGAGTGATGGGACTTGAACCCATACGTCGTGAGACACACGCCCCTCAAACGTGCCTGTCTGCCTATTCCAGCACACTCGCATATTCAATATCATTTCCTCAGGAACGATATTTATTATAACTCATTCCGACTCATTTGTCAAGTGTTTTTTTCCATTTTTCTTTATTTTTTTCGGCGGAGACACTCCGCCCGCGTTCCAGCACATCCGTCTGAAACGCGGCAAAGAATTTACATTTAACAAATCGGTACACAGGCTCTGCGTCAATCGAGGAAATCTTTCAGCTTTTTGCTGCGGCTGGGGTGACGGAGTTTTCTTAATGCTTTTGCTTCGATCTGACGGATACGCTCTCTGGTAACATTGAACTCCTCGCCTACCTCTTCCAGCGTTCTCGATCTTCCGTCGTCAAGACCAAACCTCAGTCTGAGAACCTTTGCTTCTCTCGGTGTCAGCGTGGAAAGCACAGCGGAAAGCTGCTCTTTCAACAGGGTATTGGAAGCAGCGTCCTGCGGAGCAGGTGCATCATCATCGGGGATAAAATCGCCGAGGTGACTGTCCTCTTCCTCACCGATCGGTGTTTCAAGAGAAACGGGATCCTGTGATACCCTCATGATCTCTCTCACCTTGTCCGCAGGCATTTTCAGCATTTCTGCGATTTCCTCCGATGTCGGCTCATGTCCCGTTATATGAAGAAGCTGGCTGGATGCCTTCTTCACTTTATTGATCGTTTCAACCATATGTACAGGGATTCGTATCGTCCTCGCCTGATCTGCGATCGCTCTTGTAATAGCCTGTCTGATCCACCATGTCGCATAAGTCGAAAATTTAAAGCCTTTGGTATGGTCAAATTTTTCTACTGCTTTGATCAGACCCAGATTGCCCTCCTGGATCAGGTCAAGAAACTGCATTCCTCTGCCAAGATAACGCTTTGCAATACTGACCACCAAACGGAGATTGGCTTCCGATAAACGCTGCTTTGCATCTTCATCACCATTTGCAATTCTTATGGCAAGGTCGGTTTCTTCGTCCGTTGTCAGCAAAGGTACTCTGCCGATTTCCTTCAGATAGATCTTTACAGGGTCATCTATTGCAACGCTTTCTGAAAGGTCCTGAATATCCTCCGCGACCTCTTCATCGCTGATCTCAATAGCAGTCAGTTCGCTGTCATTCAGAATAATATCATCGATACTTTCCACGATCTCGATACCGTTTGTTTCCAGTGAATCATAAAACCGCTCCATCTGCTCGGCATCAATATCCATTTCACCGATCGCATCAAGAATTTCCTTATTACTGAGCTGACCCTTTGTTTTACCAAGCTCTGTAAGCTCTTTCAGCACAGTTCTTTTGTCAGGCTGTGTATGATTTGCCATATTTTTATTCCTCCCGATGATCATAGTTTTTTAACTGCACAGACTGTCAGCCGCCAAGAAGCTTCATGGCCGACATTTCTGTCTTTTTGATCTCTTCCACATTTTCACCAAGCTTTTCGGCAATCTGTTCCGCTGTCATCGCTTGAGACTGACCAATGCCAAACCGCATGGAAATGACCTTCGCTTCTTTTTCAGGAAGTGCCGCAAGCATATCCGCTACCTGTTTTGAAAGTTGTTCTTCAGCTTCGCTGTGGTGCTGTTTTACAGTTTCTGCAGTTTTTTCCTGACTGACTTTCTGCTCCTGCCTGTCGGTTTCTCCGGTAAGTCTTTGCTTCTGTGCAAGCAGCTCTTTTACCTTATCGGCAGAAATATTCAGTCGTACTGCCAATTCTTCCGGTGAAGGCTGACTGCCTGTTTCTTTTTTCAGCTTTTCGCTTTCTCTGATAACATCCGCCAGCTCTTCCGCTATGGAATTCGGTATTTTCAGTATTTCACTGTCATCCCCTGCGGTTTCTTTCAAAGCCTTATCAATTTCCCATGCGGCAAATGCTGTAAAGCTGATATCCGCAGCATAGTCAAATTCCTCTGCCGCTGCCATCAGTGCCATACTGCCTTCCTGCACAAGGTCAAGGAACAACACACCTTTGCCGATATACCGCAGTGCCGCCTTCACAGTAAGATACAGACTCAGTTCGATCAGCTGTTCTTTCGCTTCCTCGCTTCCGTCCGATACGGAAAAAACAAGGCTTCTTTCCTCATCCGGTGTAATCAGCGGCAATTCTGCAATTTCTTTCAGGTAAAGCTTTACCGTATTCTCGCCGCCTGAATTTGCTGTCTTTTCTTCTTCACAGCTGTTCTTTACGGTTTCAGTGATTTCCTTGATCCGCTTTTTGTCAAGCCTGTCACTTTCGTTCCATCCGTAAACGGTTATATTTTCATCTCTTAAGAGCCTTAAAAGCTCATAGATATCATTATCACCTATATTCTCATATTTTCCCGAATCAATAATATCTTCAACGGTCAGCGTTCCTCCTCTGCCGAGTCCGACAGAGATCAGTCTGCTGAAAATTTCTTCCTTATCGGGCGTTATATTTTCAATATCCATAACTGCCTCCGTTATTTCAGCTTTTTACTTCTGCTTGGGTGACGCAGTTTTCTGAGAGCCTTCGCTTCGATCTGTCGGATTCTTTCCCTCGTGACATCAAAGACTTCTCCGACTTCTTCCAGTGTCCTTGGTCTCCCGTCGTCAAGTCCGAAACGCAGACGTATCACTTTTTCCTCTCTCGGTGTCAATGTAGAAAGCACGGCGGAAAGCTGCTCTTTCAGCATTAATTGCGAGGCTGCATCCTGTGGTGTCACAGCACTGTCATCGGGGATAAAATCACCGAGATGGCTGTCCTCCTCTTCACCGATCGGTGTTTCAAGAGAAACAGGCTCCTGTGAAGCTCTCAATGCTTCCCTGATTTTATCGACCGGTACATTCAGGTATTCCGCTATTTCTTCTATTGTCGGTTCATGTCCGTTTTCATGCAGGAGCTGACTCGATGCCTTCTTGATCTTGTTGATGGTTTCTCCCATATGAACCGGAATACGGATGGTTCTTGCCTGGTCGGCAATTGCTCTTGTGATAGCCTGCCTGATCCACCAGGTCGCATAGGTAGAAAATTTAAAACCCTTTGTATGGTCAAATTTTTCTACTGCCTTCATCAGACCGAGGTTACCCTCCTGTATCAGGTCAAGGAACTGCATACCTCTGCCGAGATAACGCTTTGCAATACTGACAACAAGACGCAGGTTTGCTTCTACCAGCCGCTGACTTGCCTTTTCGTCGCCTTCCAGTATTTTCTGAGCAATTTCCGTTTCCTCCTCAGGGGCCAGAAGCGGCACTCTGCCGATTTCTTTCAGATAGATCCTGACAGGATCATCTGTTGAAACGACCGTATCCGAAGCGGAAGTGTCTTTGTCGCCCTCTCCTGTAATATCGTCAAGCTCGGCATCGTCAAGCATAAGATCGTTAAGGTTTTCAACGATCTCAACACCGCTTGATTCCAGCATATCATAAAATTTTTCCATCTGATCGGGTTCGATATCCATTTCACCCGTCGCATCGAAAATTTCCTTGTCGGTAAGCTGACCTTTATTTTTTCCCATTTCGATAAGGTCTGTCAGCACATTTTTCTTTTCAGGCTGCTGTCCGCTCATAGTGATCCTCCTCTTTCTGACCTTCCTGTAAAACAAAAAGTTCATCAGTCATGATTATTGCTTTTTTTCTTTCATTTTTCTCAGCTGCTCCATAATGGTATCATTGTCAGCAGCAGCGATCTGTTCGAGTGTAAGCCGCTGGCTTTCTTCTGTCAGGATATCAATATATTCTGCAGCGGCGGCTGCGGCATCGGGTTCTCTCGGGTGAGAGGCAAGCATTTTGGCAATTCTTCCAAGCTCTTCCGCCGAAAAATCTCCCGAAATATCCGCCATGGTAATTTCCTTTTTCTCTGTGACCCTCTGGCGCAGAATTTCATAAATTCTGCGGTTAAAGGCGGTAACAAAGGTTTCGGGTGAAACCTTCTGTGATACGGTCAGTGCCGTATCGGGATTCAGTATCATAATCGAAAGCAAGGCTTCTTCGGCATTTGCTGCCCTGAGATTGTAAAATTTCTCGGTATTCAGCCTGTCATTCCGTGCATTCATTTCTGCTTCGGCATGTCTCTGTTCTGTTTTTCTATATTCTCTTGCCTGCCTTCTGTAATTCTTACCGACAAGCCGGGCAAGTGCCGTTTTTTCAACTCCAAGCTCTGAGGAAAGCTTTGAAATATAGACATCCTGCTCCACAGGATTATCAAGCCCTGCCACAAGTTTTGCCGCCTGTGTAAGAAATTCTACTCTTTGCTCGGTAATATCGGTATTGAACCCTGCCCTCAGCTTATTTAATCTGTATTCTATATCATTTCCTGATTTTTCAAGCAGCATACGGAATCTTGCACTTCCCTGCTCCCCGTGCGATTTAATGAATTCATCAGGGTCTTTGCCGTTGGGGACGGTCAGAATTTTTATCTTCACACCTGTCGGACGGAGAATTCCTATTGCTCTCTGCGTTGCTTTCTGTCCTGCTTCATCCGCATCATAGCAAATCACAACTTCCTCACAGTAGCGTTTGATGATGTTCGCCTGCTCCTGTGTCAGTGCTGTTCCAAGCGTTGCAACAGCATTTTCAAAGCCTGCCTGGTGCAGTGCAATGACATCCATATAACCCTCTACCAGAATCAGCTGCCCTTTTGCTTTGTTCTTGGCAAATTGGAGGGCGAACAGATTTCTGCTTTTGTTGAATACAGGCGTGTCGGAGGTATTGAGGTATTTCGGCTTGATATCCGACATGATCCTTCCGCCAAATCCTATCACATTCCCCCTCAGGTCAATGATCGGGAACATCACTCTGTCCGAAAACCTGTCGAAAGGATAACCCTTTTTGGACTGGTTGGCAAGATTGGCCTGTATGATTTCATTATTGGTAAAGCCCTTTGATTTGAGATGATTGACCAGTTCAAAGCGATCGGAGGGCGAATAGCCCAGACCGAAATGGATAATGGTTTTTTCCGTAAGCTGCCGCCCTCTGAGGTAATTCAAAGCATGCTGACCCTGAGGTGTATAGAGCTGTTTGTGGTAAAACCTTGCCGCTTCACGGTTCGCTTCATAGATCCTTGTTTTCAGATGACTCATGCCGTCATCCCTGCTGTCCTCGGGAACAGTCATTCCTGCCCTGTCTGCCAGAACTTTGACAGCATCTATGTAATCCAGATTTTCAATTTTTCTGATAAAGGTAATGGCATCTCCGCCTGCTCCGCAGCCGAAGCAATAGAAAAAACCGTTTTCCCTCGAAACACTGAACGAGGGCGATTTTTCATTATGGAACGGGCAAAGCCCGACTAAATTTCTTCCTGCTTTTTTCAGACTGACATAGCCCGCAATCACATCTGCTATATCGATCCTTGCCTTTAATTCCTGTTTAAATTCCTCTGATATTGCCAATTCTTCACCCCCACACTACTATAGCAAACGACTTTAATTTGTTCCTGATCACTAATAATCGGGGCTTTGCCCCAAACCCCACCAGGGCTGCTCGCCCTGGACCTCGGCAGGAGCTAAAGCCCCTGCACCCGCAAGCTGGTTTTTTTCAACTTTCAACTACTATGCGGAATTATTTTTTAAGGCTTTTTTAATTTCGTTTACTAATTGTTCATTACACATTCACTTAAACCCTATCCATGAGTTAGGAACAAAAAGTTTTTTGAAGGTTTCAATAGCATAGCGGTCGGTCATACCGGCAAGGTAGTCGCAAACGGCACGTTCCACACCGTCAATATTAGCGGTTCTTTTGTTTTCCTCAGGCATTCGCTGAGGGTGCTTGATAAAAAATTCGTAAAGGAACGTAATAAAATCGGGAACTTTTCTTTCCTCACGCTTTGCATAGTCGTTAGTATAGACCGTTGCAAACATGAATTTGTGAAGTCTGTCAAAGACTTCCTGCACTTCCTCACCCATTTTCAGATTTTCGCCCTCTGTATTACGGATCAGCGACAGCACAAGCGTATTGATCCGCTCTGCTGTGCTTTTTCCGAGAACATCCGTTACTTCTTTAGATAAGGCTCTTTCTGAGATCACGCCTGCTCTTATTGCATCATCAATATCGTGATTAATGTAGGCGATTCTGTCCGCAATACGGACAATGCGTCCTTCCATGGTATCGGCCTGTGTGCCTGTTGTGTGGCAGACAATGCCGTTTCTGGTTTCATATGTAAGATTCAGTCCCCGTCCGTCTTTTTCGAGGATATCCACCACCCTCAGACTTTGCTCATAATGGCGGAAACCGCCCGGGACAATATTGTTGAGAGCCCTTTCTCCTGCATGACCGAAAGGTGTATGCCCAAGGTCGTGCGCCAGTGAGATCGCTTCTGTCAGGTCTTCATTCAGCCGCAATGCTCTTGCTATGGTTCGTGCGATCTGTGCCACCTCAAGCGTATGTGTCAGTCTGGTACGGTAGTGGTCGCCCTCGGGAGATAAAAATACCTGTGTTTTATGCTTTAACCTCCGGAAGGATTTGCAGTGTATGACCCTGTCTCTGTCACGCTGAAATTCCGTTCGCACGGAGCATTTTTCCTCGTTACGCTCCCGTCCTCTGCTTTCGGCAGACAAACAGGCATATGAAGAAAAAATACTGCGTTCTATTTCTTCACTTTGTTCTCTTATATTCACACAACTGCACCTCCCGATCATTCCATCTAATAATTATATACGCAAAAAGATAAAAAATCCCTTTATTTTTTTATAAAATAGGATTTAGGGGCTAGGGACTAGGGACTAGAGACTAGAGACTAGAGATTAGAGACTAGAGGCTAGAGACTAGAGGATAGGGGGGTGGAGATCAGGGGTCAGGATTTGAATTTTGAAGTAATTCTGACTTCTGAACCCTAAATCCTAGCCCCTGAATCCTAGCCCCTAGATCCTAGCCCCTAAATCCTAGCCCCTAGATCCTAGCCCCTCATTCATATATCGTTATCATTTTCAGACTTTCGGGCAAATGAAAAATCTCCTTTTTCAGAAAGAGCGGATAGAAATAATTTGTTTCCAGTTCCTCAAATTTGAGCCAGTCAAAACGGTGAGCCGTTTCTCCCTCGTTTAAGATAAAGCTTTCTCCCCTTACAGGCAAATCGGTTTTTGAAATATCAACAAGAAAATACAAGGCAAGCTCATGGTATTGCTCGCCGCCGTTATCCAGTCTGAAAAAGCCCTGTGCCAGCCAGAGCGGCCGTATGATTTCCGCTGTGATATCAAGTTCTTCTTTCAGCTCACGCAAAAGGGCATTTTCCGCTGTTTCATTGATTCTCACCCTTCCGCCCGGAAGGTAATAATGTGAAACATCGCTGTCCCTCATCGCAAGAATTTTACTGTCATGAATCATCACCGCACAGACACGATAGTTGAATGTTCCGTCTTTTGTTCTGAATGTAAGGTCTGTCATATCACCAAGTCTCTCCTATCTTGTCAAGCTTCTTTTCCACCGGCGAGCCGCCGGTCACTATTTCGCGCTCAATCTTATTGAAAACCATCATTTATCGCCGCGTTTCAATTTAATACTTACGGTGCGGCAATGAAGTTGTGTATTATATTAACTTGAACGCGAATTGTCCAGTGCGGTCACGCACCATCATTTCATCTTAAAATATTTCTCATCAATAACTTCTGATTCTACACTGCCGCAAGTGGCATCGGCAAGCTGTTTTTCAAAAGCAGACATATTTTCGGGAGCAATATGAAATTCGATGGTGACCCTCTCACCGAAATGGGTATTGTCAATTACGCCGCCGCTGCTTGGAATCAGTCCCGATATTTTACCGTATTGGTTATAGTCGCAGCTTAAACGACAGATATGACAGTTTTGCATGGTGATAATGCCGCCTGCTTCCAGTGCGATTTTTGCCCCTTTCGTATAGGCACGTACAAGACCGCCTGCACCAAGAAGAATACCGCCGAAGTATCTCGTAACAACAACCACCACATCTGTAATGCTCGATTTGACGATCACATCCAGTGTCGGAACACCTGCCGTACCATGCGGCTCTCCGTCGTCACTGTAACGCTGTATGCCACTCTCACGCAGAACATAAGCATAGACATTATGCTTTGCATCCCAGTGCACTTTCTTTTTTTCTTCAATAAAGGCAACTGCTTCTTCCTCTGTCTTCACAGGACGTACATATCCGATGAATCGTGACCTCTGCTCCACGAATTCATCCTTTGCTTCTTTTTCCACCGTTTTATATGACTGCTCCATACTTTAGTACTCCTTCAAGCAGAAAAAGACGGCACATTTTTACGATGTGCCGCCAAAACCGCATAATTAAAATTATTTCTGATTAATGCCGTAACGCTTATTGAATCTGTCGGCACGTCCGCCTGTATCAACGAGCTTCTGTCTGCCTGTAAAGAACGGATGGCATTTTGAGCAAATTTCAACACGGATATCA
>CACYDD010000298.1 GCA_902773065.1 uncultured Ruminococcus sp.
GCTTGCTTCTGCACTTTCAATCATCATGGTTCATCTTTCAAGGTTTTCGGAAGAAATCATTATGTGGTGCAGCTGGGAATTTAAATTTGTGGAGCTTGACGATGCCTTTTCGACAGGTTCAAGCATTATGCCGCAGAAGAAAAACCCCGATATTGCGGAGCTTGTTCGTGGTAAATCAGGCAGAGTATTCGGTGACCTGATGACATTGCTTACCGTAATGAAAGGTATTGCACTTGCCTATAATAAAGATATGCAGGAGGATAAGGAAGCCATTTTTGATGCGGTAGATACCGTTAAAATGTGCCTGACAGCCTTCACTCCTATGATCGATACGATGAAGGTGATTCCCGAAAACATGAGAAAGGCTGCGGCAAACGGCTTTATTAATGCGACCGATTGTGCCGATTATCTTGTTAAAAAGGGACTTCCTTTCCGTGATGCTTATAAGGCAACAGGTACGCTTGTTGCACTTTGCATTGAGAAAGGCACAACTCTGGAAGAACTGCCGATTGAAGAATATCAGAACATCTGCGAAACCTTTGATGAGGGTGTGTATGAAGCAATTTCGCTCGAAAACTGTGTCAATGGCAGAAAGGTACTCGGCGGTCCTGCAAGCGAAAATGTCAAAGCACAGGCACAGAGAGTAAAAGAATTAATTAAAACAATATAATTTTATATAGAATTAAAAAATCGGGCAGAAAATAACAGATAAAGTTTCGCTGAAAGAGGGAAAGAAAATGAAAATTAAAGCAGGAATTATAGGAGCAACAGGATATGCAGGCGCAGAGCTTGTGCGTATTTTGCTGACACACCCCAAGGCTGAAATTGCGGCGATTAGTTCGGTCAGCTTTGAGGGCAAAAAGCTCAGTGAGGTTTATTCTTCCTACAAAACGCTTTGTGATATGGAATGTAAAACACAGGATGAGGTTGTGGAAAAAAGCGATGTGATTTTTGCGGCACTTCCGCACGGTCTTTCACAGGAACTGGCGGCGCAGTGTGATCAGGCAGGAAAGGCATTTATTGACCTCGGAGCTGATTTCCGACTGGAAAGTGAGGACGAGTATAAGGAATGGTACGGCTGTGAGTTCCTTGACCACGATCTTCATAAAAGATCTGTGTACGGACTTCCCGAGCTTTTCAGAGAAAATATCAAAGGCAAAAAAGTAATTGCAAATCCCGGTTGTTACACAACAGGCGCACCGCTTGCACTGGCACCTGCTGTCAAAGCAGGTCTTGTCAGCACAGAGGGAATTATTGTGGATTCTAAGTCGGGTGTTACGGGTGCAGGCAGAAAGCCGAATCAGGGCAATCATTACCCTGAGCTTAACGAAGGCTTTCACGCTTATAAAGTTGCCAACCACAGACACACACCTGAAATAGAGCAGACACTTTCCAAGCTTTCGGGAAAAAAGGTAACAATTACTTTTGTACCGCATCTTTTGCCTGTCAACCGTGGAATTATTTCAACCTGCTATGCACGAATCAATGACGGTGTGACCTTTGAGCAGATCAGAGCGGAATATGAAAAATTCTATGAAAACGAATTTTTTGTAAGACTTCTGCCCGACGGTTCAAATGCTGATATTCATAATATCAAATATTCCAATTTCTGCGATATATCGCTTCATCATGATAAGCGAACCAACACACTTGTAGCAATTTCTGCAATCGATAATATGGTAAAGGGTGCAGCAGGTCAGGCAATACAGAACATGAATATAATTTTCGGACTTGACGAAACAACAGGTTTGGTGATCGTACCGCCTGCCTTTTAATAATGCATAATTCATAATGCATAATGAATGATTTTCCGTTAATTATACAGCAAAGCCCCGACAATAGGAGGAATTATCATGTCATTTAAGTTTATTGACGGTTCAGTCACGGCGGCAAAAGGATTTAAGGCATCGGGTATCCATTGTGGTATCAGAAAGAATAAATCCAAGCGTGACATCGGACTGATTTTCAGTGAAAAGAAATGTACTGCTGCGGCAGTTTATACAACCAATCTTGTGCAAAGTTCACCGATTACAATTACAAGAAAAAACCTTGCCGATGGCTATGCTCAGGCTGTGATTGTCAACAGCGGAAATGCCAATACCTGTAATGCTGACGGAGATTTGAAAGCACAGCAGATGTGCGACCTTACAGCAAAGGAACTTGGTATCAGTGCCGATGATGTAATCGTTGCTTCAACGGGTGTAATCGGTCAGATTCTTCCGATTGAACCGATTGAAAATGCTGTACCTCTTCTTGCGGCGGAGCTTTCGGAAAACGGTGCGACAAACGCGGCGGAAGCAATTATGACAACTGATACGGTGAAAAAAGAGGTTGCTGTCGAAACAACGATTGGTGGTAAAACAGTCAAAATTGGCGGTATTTCAAAAGGCAGCGGCATGATCCACCCGAACATGGCAACAATGCTCTGCTTTGTGACAACGGACGCGGCAATCTCGGCCGAAATGATACAAAAGGCGGTCAAAACTGCTGCTGACGATACCTTTAACATGATTAGCATTGACGGAGATACTTCCACCAATGATATGCTTTCCGTAATGGCTTCGGGGCTTGCAGAAAATGAAGAAATCACCGCCGAGGGCGAGGATTACAATATTTTTGTTGAAGCACTGACAGCCGTTTGCCGTGAGCTTTCCAAGAAAATGGCAAAGGACGGAGAAGGTGCAACAAAACTGCTTGTCTGCAAGGTAAGCGGTGCAAAAACCGAGAAAGATGCCAGGGGTGTGGCAAAGTCGGTTATTTGTTCCAGTCTTTTAAAGGCGGCAATGTTCGGAGCAGATGCCAACTGGGGACGTGTACTCTGTGCGATAGGTTATTCGGGCTGTAATGTTGATGTGCATAAGGTGGATGTTTCGTTTGCGTCGGATAAGGGGAAAATTGATGTATGCAAAAACGGTGCAGGCATTGAATTTTCCGAGGAATTTGCAAAGGAAATTCTGATTCGTGACGAAATTGATATCATTGTTGAGCTGAATGACGGAGAGGCAGATGCAGAAGCCTACGGTTGCGATTTGACATATGATTATGTAAAAATAAACGGTGATTACAGAACCTGATTGGGAGATGACATAAATGAATCATATTACAGATAA
>CACYDD010000299.1 GCA_902773065.1 uncultured Ruminococcus sp.
CGCTCTGGGAACAGTGGCGGATATTGTGCCGCTGTGCGGAGAAAATCGTGATATTGTCAAGTCGGGAATTTTTAATCTTGAAAATACAGAAAGACTCGGTCTGTCAAATCTAATAGAAAAAGCAGGGATCTCCTCTGTGAATGCAGGTTCGATCGGCTTTAAAATTGCACCGAGAATCAATGCGGCAGGCAGACTCGGAACGCCATATGATGCGGTCAATCTGTTTTTAACAGAAGATGAAGATATCGCCGAAGAAAAATCCAGTGTGCTGTGTTCGTTGAATTCCGAAAGACAAGCAATAGAAGCAAAGATATTTGAAGAAATTACAGAAATGTTAAAAAATAATACCGAGCTTGCCAACGACCGAGTGATCGTGGTATCTTCCAAAGGCTGGAACGCCGGAGTGATCGGTATTGTTTCCTCTAAAATTACCGAAAAATACGGTAAGCCGTCGATTATAATTTCGGAGGACGGAGATGTCTGCAAGGCTTCTGGAAGAAGTGTATCGGGATTTTCACTTGTGGATGCTGTCTTTTCCTGTGCAGACCATTTGGAAAAATATGGCGGTCACCCAATGGCTGTCGGTTTCAGTATTAAAAAAGAAAATATCGATGGTTTCAGAAAGGCAATCAATGATTATGCAAATGAGAATGATCATATGCCACTTGCCTCTATCAAACTTGACTGCAACCTTAATCCCGATACGATCGTGATCGATATGGTCAATCAGCTGAAAAATTTTGAACCGTTCGGCTGCGGAAATCCTAAACCTGTATTCGGTCTTGTAAGAATGAATCTTGATAAAATCTATCCTGTCGGCGGAGGAAAGCATCTGAAATTATCTGTTTCAAGAGGGCAGTCAAGACTAAGTCTGATGAAATTTTCCACAACGCCCGAGGAATTTCCGTATCTGGAAGGAGATACCCTTGATTTTGCTGTCAATCTCGATTTGAATGTCTACCAGGGAAGAGAAAGCATTTCATTTAATATCAAAGATATCAAGCTTACTGAATTTAATACAGAAGCGGCTATGTGCGAATTACAGGATTATGAGCTTTATAAACAGGGCATATTTAAAAAAGAATTACATAACAAATATCCGAGCCGTGATGAATTTGCTGCTCTTTACATATATCTCAAAAAGAATCCTAAATCGGTATATACGATCGATTCACTTTGTTACAGAATCAGAAACTCCGGTGTCAGTGTATTTAAAACAATGATCATACTGGATATTATGAAGGAGCTTTATCTCATCGATTATATAAGAGAAGCTGATTTTCTTTATATAAAAATTCGTGATGTTGTCGGAAAGGTGGATCTGAGAGCGTCACAGATTTACAGAAAGTTAGAGGAGGATATAAAAAATGCCTGATAAACCGAAATATTATCAAGATTATAACGAGTTAGTCGAGCTGATGAAAAACAGTGACCATAACTATAATTATGAGCTAATCGACAAAGCCTATCAGTTGGCAGAGAAAATGCACGGTGATCAGCGCAGGGCATCGGGTATTCCTTATATTCTTCATCCGACAACTGTTGCCTGTATTCTTGTAGAACTTGGTATGGATTCTGAATCCATCGCAGCAGCACTGCTCCATGATGTAGTGGAAGATACGCCTGTAACACTTCAGGAAGTCACCAAAATGTTCGGCTCGGAAATCGCCAACCTGATCGATGGTGTCACTAAACTCGGCAAAATACCGTATTCTTCAAGAGAAGAACAGCAGGCGGAAAATATCCGCAAAATGCTGATTGCTATGTCGAACGATATTCGTGTTATTATTATCAAGCTTGCCGACAGACTTCACAATATGCGTACCATTGAATGTATGAAGGAACAGCACAGACGTGATAAAGCACTTGAAGTAATGGAAGTGTATGCACCAATCGCTCACAGACTCGGTATCAGAGCAATCAAAGAAGAGCTTGAAGACCTTTCCATACGTTATCTTGACCCTGTCGGTTATGCCGAAATAGAAAAACAGCTTGAACTGAAAAGCAAGGACAGACTGAACTTTGTATCAGAAATCAAGCAGCAGCTTTATGACAGATTAAAAGATGAAATATCCAACGTCTATATCGAAGGTCGCGTAAAAAGTATCCACGGCATTTATAAAAAGACTTTTATGAAAGGCCGCACAATGGATCAGATCTATGATATATTTGCTGTTCGTGTGATCGTTGACAGCGTTGCGGATTGTTATAATGTTCTCGGTGTGGTACATGACCTGTTCAAGCCTTTGCCGAACAGATTCAAAGATTATATCTCAACTCCGAAACCGAATATGTATCAGTCGCTCCATACAACGGTGATCGGCAAAGAGGGTATTCCTTTTGAAATACAAATCAGAACGTGGGAAATGCACTATACGGCTGAGTATGGTATTGCGGCTCACTGGAAATATAAAGAAGGCATCACAAAGAAAAACTCGCTTGATGAACGACTTGCATGGATCAGAAAAATGCTTGAAAATCAAAGCGACAATGATTCGACCGATATTGTGCGGACAATCAAAACCGATCTTGTTCCTGAGGAAGTATTTGTCTTTACACCTAAGGGCGATGTACTGAGTCTGCCGACAGGGGCAACTGTCATTGATGTTGCCTATGCAATACACAGCGAAGTCGGCAACAGAATGATCGGTGCAAAGGTTGATAAGCGTATTGTGCCGATCGATTATAAAGTGACAACAGGCGAAATTGTGGAAATTATGACCACAAAGGAAAGCGGTGGTCCAAAACGTGACTGGCTGAATATTGTCAGAACCAGTGAAGCAAGAAGCAAGATCAGATTGTGGTTCAAGCGAGAAAAACGAGATGAAAACATACAGGAAGGCAAGGCACAGCTTGAAAATGAATTCAAGCGTTTGAATATCAGTGTACCCGAAAAGGAACTGCCAGAATTCCTTGCCGATGTGATGCACCGACAGAACTGTAATACGATCGATGATTTTTATGCATCGATTGGTTATGGTGGCATACAGCTATGGAGGATTCTTCCGAGAATCAAGGAAGAATATTTTAAGAAATATACGGCAGCTGAGCCTGTACCGGTGGTTGTGAAAGAACCTGTACCAAAGAAGAAGGTCAGCAGCGGTGTCAATATAGAAGGACTTGACGACTGTCTTGTCAAATATTCAAGGTGTTGTAATCCGCTCCCCGGAGATGAGATCATTGGCTTTATCACAAGAGGGTACGGCGTTTCCGTGCATAAGCGTTCATGTTCCAATGTTCCGAAAGATATCGAACATTCTCCTGAGCCTGAAAGATGGGTGAAAGCGGAATGGGCAAATACGATCGTCAACGAAACCTTTAAAGCGAATTTGCAGATATCCGCAACGGACAGAACAGGGTTGCTTGCCGATATTACCAATCAGCTTTCGGCAATGCACATCTTTATACACAATCTTAATTCAAGAGAAACGAAAAACGGTGTTGCGATTATCGAAGTCAGTGTTACTGTTAACGGTATCAATCACTTAAAAATGGTAATCAGCAGGCTCAGCGGTATCAGCGGAATTGTATCAATAGGAAGAAATTAACATAGAGGAATGATAATATGAAAGCGGTTATACAACGTGTTTCACAGTGCAGTGTGGTTGTGGATAATCGGACAGTCGGAGAGATCGGAAACGGTTTTTTGATTCTTTTAGGGGTAGAAAACGGAGATACACCAAAAGAGGCGGAAAAACTGAGTGCAAAAATTGCAGGACTTCGGATTTTTACAGATGACAACGATAAAATGAATTTATCTTTGACGGACATTGGCGGAGAGGTGCTTGTGGTTTCCAATTTTACCCTTTGTGCCAACTGTGCCAAGGGACGGCGGCCGAATTTTATTGGTGCGGCTCGTCCCGAAACCGCTCAACCGCTTTATGAATATTTTTGTGAATGTATGGAAAACAATGGTATCAAAAAAGTTGAAAGGGGAATTTTCGGGGCAGATATGAAGGTATCTCTGCTGAATGACGGTCCGGTAACGATCATTATTGATACAAAGGACCTGGCATAGTCTGGAGGAAATAGAATGGTAAAAATTGAATGTTATCCACTCGGAGAATTACAGGCAAACTGCTATTTTGTTTATGATGAACAGAATGATATCTCACTGCTTGTTGACCCCGGGGCAGAATCGGAAATTCTTGAAAACAGAATTGATGAATTCGGAAGTAAAAAATTGAAATATATACTTTTAACACACGGTCATTTCGATCATATCGGTAATGCAGCACACTTAAAGAAAAAATATCCTGATGCAAAAATTGTAATAGGTGAGGGCGACAGTGAATTCACAACCAACGACAGCCTTAATCTTTCGGTATTTTTCGGAGGTACGACTGACCATTTCAGTGCTGATATACTTGTAAATGACAAATCTGAACTTGAATTCGGAGAAAACAAGATTTATGTTGTGGAAACGCCCGGCCATACCCGTGGCGGCGTATGCTACAGAATAGACGATAATTTGTTTACAGGCGATACTATCATGAGCCGGACAACAGGCAGAATGGATTTTCCGACAGGAAACAGCAGGGAAATGTATGATTCCGTGCAGAAAATTGCAACGATCAAAGAGAACCTTAATTTATTCTGTGGTCATGGAGCAAGTACAACACTTGATTATGAGAAAACACACAATATCGCAATGGGGAATATCAGATATGACGATTTATATTGATGATCATCCTTTTCATTATGAAATGGAAAATCTGGTCAGACTGTTCTTTCCGAACGAAAAACTGATTACTGTATCGGAAATACCTGATCAGCCTGAAACGCCTTACATTCTTACATCCATGAAAATAAATCAGCAGACTGCAACGGCATATATTTCTGCGGATGTACATATAGGAGAATTCCAACGTTTTTCAGATACTGAACTGGATATTGGTACAGAGGATTTTGAGAAAACCGCTGAAAGAGCCATGGCAGTGTGTTTATACAGATTGCTTTGCCAGTATAGCGGTAAGGAACAGCCGTGGGGGATTCTGACAGGTGTGCGTCCCATCAAGCTGTTCAGAAGGCTTGCGAAAAAAAAAGGAGAAGAGTATGCGAAAAATTATTTTCAGAATGAACTTCTTGTTTCCAAGGAAAAAACAGAACTTAGTGCACTGACAGAACAATACGAATGCAAAATTCTATCACTTAGTCAGCCAATGTCATTCAGTCTGTATGTTTCAATACCATTCTGCCCGACACGCTGCTCCTATTGTTCCTTTGTATCTCAGACAGTTCAAAAAACAAAAAAGCTGGTACAGCCGTATTTTGAGCTTTTATGCAAGGAGCTTGAATATACGGCAGCAATAGCAAAAGAAAAAGGTCTGAAACTGGAAAGTGTTTATGTCGGCGGCGGCACACCTACTACCCTGAGTGCAGAACAGCTCTCCGCTCTTATCAAAACAATTCAAAGCATTTTTGATATGTCTTCATGCAGGGAATTTACGATTGAGGCAGGTCGCCCCGATACGATCAATGCAGAAAAGCTATATGCAATTTATAATGGTGGGATTGACAGAATCAGTATAAACCCTCAGACGCTCAATGACAATGTACTTGAAGTAATTGGCAGGAAACATACTGCACAGCAAACATTAGATGCCTACCGGCTTGCGGAGCAAATCGGTTTTAAGCATATTAATATGGATATCATTGCGGGTTTACCGACAGAAAAAACGGAAAGCTTTATCAATACAGTTGACAGGTTATGTGAACTTGACCCTGCAAGTATTACAGTACATACCCTCGCATTGAAACGTTCTTCAAGATTAACACTTAATGGTAAGGGAGTCAATACGGATCATGGCTCATTTGCTGCCGAAATGCTTGCTTATTGCGAAGAAAAGCTGACACAATACGGTTATCATCCGTACTATCTCTACCGGCAAACACGAATGGAAGGCAACCTTGAAAACGTGGGCTGGTCAAAGAAAGGATTTGACGGGATTTATAATGTTTTTGTGATGGATGAAACACATACGATCCTCGGATGCGGTGCAGGAGCGGTGACAAAGCTGAAAGTACCCGGAAGTGAAGAACTTACAAGAATATTTAACTACAAATATCCATACGAATATATTAACGGCTTTGAAGAAATGCTGAAAAGAAAAGAGCAGGTGAGGATATTCTATGATGAACTTTCTTAATACATACAGAAGGTATGCTTGTGACATCAACAGAATCAACGAGGAAGCGGAAAACAGCCCTGAGGATTTTATTGCTATGACCGAAAAGGTTTTCAGACATGATTTAAAATGGATCGTAGAACAGATATTAAACGGCGGCAGTAAGCGTCATGTCATTCTTTTGTCAGGACCGTCAAGCAGCGGCAAAACAACCTGTTCCCAAAAGCTCTCCGATGAGTTCAGAAATCACGATACAGATGTACAGCTGATTTCAATGGATGATTTTTATCTTGGTGCGGATAAAGTCAAACGACTTTCCAACGGCAAGCCTGATTTTGAATCTGTTGAGGCACTTGACATTCCGCTGATTAAAAAATCTATCCATCAGCTTTCCACAACAGGTGAGTGTATTGTACCGAAATATGATTTTTCAAAAAGCAGGCGTTCAGATATTACCAAAGAAATCAAGCTTGGCAGTAACTCTGTCATCATTATGGAGGGAATCCATGCACTCAACCCGATTTTCAGTGAAGGAATGTCCAAAGAAAAAGTTATGAAAATCTATGTAGGAGTCAAGCAGGGGATCAAGGATAACGAAGATTATATTCTCACAAACAGAGAAATCCGTTTTATCCGTCGTATGGTAAGAGATTATCATTTCCGCAAGGTTGACCCCGAGTATATGATTTCAATGTGGCCGAGTGTTGTGGATGGTGAAAAAAAATATATCCGTCCTTATCGGTATACAAGCGATTTTACAATCAATTCCATACACATATATGAGCCGTGTGTGATGAAAAATACAGCACTTGAACTTCTTGATCAGATCGGAAAGCATCACCCTGATTATGAATTTGTGAATCATCTTATCGATTCACTTAATCAATTCAAAGCAATATGCCCCGAATATGTGCCTGAAAATTCATTAATTCGTGAATTTATTGGCGGAGGATGCTACAGTTATTGAGCAATTTGAGCTAATATTGTCCTTTGAGCCTAAAAAATGGCTTAAAATCCTTGAAGAATGGATGTAAAGGTGCTATAATTGATTCAATACAATCTTTGTTGGAAAAGGAGATTTAATTATGGGTATTTTTGAAGATGTACTTTTAAACGCCAGAGCGGCTGTTGATACTGTAGGACAGAAAGCCGGTAAAGTAATTGATATATCAAAACTCAGACTTGCCGCTGCTGATCTGAAATCAGAAATAACTCAAAAATATCAGGTACTTGGTCGTCTGACATTTGAAGAGGAAACAACCGGTAAAAGCTATGCAGAAAACAAAAAGAAAATTGTAGAAAATATAAAAGAGCTGAAGTCTCATCTGGAGTCTGTCAATGATCTGATCGCAAGTACAAAGCAAAAAACAAAATGTGACAGCTGCGGTTTCTATAATGCAAAAGGAGCGATTTTTTGCAGTAAATGCGGTGAAAAACTCACTGGTGCAGAAAAAGAAGAAGATCATATGTCACCTGATGATGTGATTGACTTTACCGAAGATAATTTTGAAGATGATGATCTGCTGTAATTTTTTAAATAAGATGATTCCTTCCCGAAAGGATGTGCTTTAGTGGTTAAGAAGGAAAAGGAAGGAAGAGGGCAGTCTTTTTTAAAGGGTGCAATGGTCTTGGGATCAAGTATGGTCATTGTCAAAATCATGGGAATGATCTACAAGATTTTACTGTCCAATATGTACGGCGGCGTAGGAACGGGACTTTTCAATTCCGCTTATGCACTGTATAATCCGCTTTTTATGCTGTCAACAGCAGGCTTTCCCATAGCAATTTCGAGAATGGTATCCGAAAGCATCACCAAAAAGCGTTACAGGGATGTCAGGCAGATCCATAAGCTGTCTGTTCCGATTTTTGTAATAGCGGGATTGCTGTGTTTTCTTGCAATGGTGATCGGAAGTTTTATTTATGTAAAAATCATCAAAGCGGAAAATACCATATTCGCCTTGCTGTGCTTGTCACCTACAATATTTTTCGGATGTCTTATGTCGATATACCGGGGATATTTTGAAGGTATGAGAAATATGGCACCGACAGCCATTTCGGAAGTAATTGAAGCTTCATGTAAATTGTTTTTAGGTTTTACAGCATCATATATTACAATGCAGATTTGTCTGAATCAATACCACAGCAGCGGTTATGTCCTCGGCATTGAGTGCGCAAGTGAAACGGAAGCTCACAATGCTGCCGTTCCTCTTGCAATAGGAGCAGCGATCACAGGTATATCATTGGGTTCCTTATTCGGTTTTGTATTTTTATTTATAAAATATAAACGAATGGGAGATGGTATCAGCGTCAGTGATCTGCGTTCCTCTCCGCCGCCGCGGTCAAACAGAGAAATCATCACTACGATGGTAAAAACTGCAATACCGATAGGTCTGGGATCAATCATTATGAGTCTTGCGGATATGATCGACTCAACATTGGTTAATAAAAGAATTTACAGTATTATGGAAACGAATCCTGATGCACTGCTGAATGTTTACGGTTCACTGATTCCTGATGACGTATACTATTCCAACAGTACACATACCTATCTGTACGGCTGTTATGGTATCGCACTTACACTGATGATGTTGGTTACAGCTGTGACACAGGTTTTCGGAACAACAGCACTCCCGTCTGTTACAGCAGCATGGACAAGCGGAAACAAAGAACGTATGAAGCAAAGTATGGAAACGGTATTGAGAGTGACCGTACTTGTAACAATTCCTTCGGGTATCGGAATGTCCGTACTTGCAGAGCCTCTATTATCCCTGATTTACAGCGGTCCTGCTGTTGCAAACGAGGTCGAGATCGGTTCAAAGGTACTCGCTGTGATGGGAATATCGGTTATCTTTATTGCAACAAGCACCCCCCTTTGCAGTATGCTGCAAGCAGTAGGAAGAATGGATGTTCCGCTGAAACTGTTTACAATCGGTATGATTATGAAAATTATTGTCAATTATATTCTTGTAGGCATACCTGAAATCAATATACAGGGTGCGAATGTAGGCTCAATCGTATGTTATGGTTTTGTAACAGTTGTTGCGATGTTTATTCTTTGCAGAGAAACAAAGATAACCCCGAATTTTATTTCGATATTTATCAAGCCGTTGATTGCTGCTATTATTTGCGGTGTTGCTGCCTATTTTGCAGAAATTTTCTTTGACCTGTTCCTGGTTCAGAGAGCAGCAACGATCATGGCGATATTGGTGGCAATCGTTGTTTATATTATTGCACTGCTTCTTCTCAGAGCAATTAAAAGAGAAGATATTCTGCAAATGCCGAAAGGAAATAAAATATTAAAAGTACTTGAAAAACGTAAGCTTATCAGGTAAAATA
>CACYDD010000300.1 GCA_902773065.1 uncultured Ruminococcus sp.
AAGCACCGACCGAACCGACAGGCGAGACCACGCACTCTTCACGCTCTTCTCTGGTTGTATCCTTAATTAGAATGGACTTCACCTCAAATTCCCCCTTCTGAGTATTATCAACAAATGTACCGTGAATAATATTCCTTCTCCTACTCCTCCCTACACTTTAATATTGATCCATTCGCCCTTCTTATTGGAACCAACACTACCCTTTTTCGCATTTTAAAGAAGAAAAAACTCTGCGAGGCGCGGCTACGATAACGAAGTATTAAACCGATCTGAACAATAATCGCTCTGGTGATGTTTTCGGTATTTATTTTATCATCCTATGCAGCATAAATTATCAAACCAATGAGCATTTCCGACAGGAGGTGCTCTTTATTTATGTATAAAAAACTATTGACACGATGTCAGAATATATGTATAATAATTATAATGACACAATGTCAGAATATATACAGAAAGGAAGGAAATCATGCCAAAGGGATCACCGGAGCTGACAGCAGCAAGGAAAGAAGAAATAATCAATGCCTGTGAAGATTTGTATAAAACCATGAGCTTCAAGGAAATCACTCTGAAAGAGATAGGAAATGTAACATCATTCACACGAACATCTATTTATAACTATTTTCAGACGAAAGAGGAGATCTTCCTTGCGCTGTTTGAAAGAGAATACGACCGCTGGAACGAGGAGCTTATCGGCATTTTTGACAGCAATGAAGCCCTGACTAAAAGCGAGCTTGCTTCAAAAATAGCTTCTTCTGTCACCGAACGGGAACAGCTCCTCAAGCTGCTTTCCATGAATATCTACGATATGGAATCGAACAGCCGTCCGGAAATCCTTACATCATTCAAAAAGGCTTACGGTGCATCGATAAGCAATATCAGCAGACTGCTTGAGAAGTTTTGTCCGGAAATGAGTAAAGATGATATATGGAATTTCATCTATATTTTTTTCCCGTTTATGTTCGGTATCTATCCATACACTTCTGTAACGAACAAACAACGAAAAGCTATGGAGGAAGCTGAGATCAACTTTGTATATCATTCCGTTTATGAGCTGACATATTCCTGTCTTTGCAGGCTGCTCGGTGCGGAATAAAAATAAATAGCGGAGGGTTTATCTATGAGCAAAGTATTGGTAGCGTATTTTTCAGCAAGCGGAGTGACGGCAAAAGCGGCGGCAAAGCTCGCAAAGGCAGCAGGTGCAGACCTGTTTGAGATCGTTCCTGAGTTAGCCTACACCAAAGCAGACCTTAACTGGCAGGACAAAAATAGCCGCAGCTCAGTTGAAATGAATGACAGAGGCAGCCGACCTGCCATTAAGTCAAAAGTTGAGAACATGGAACAATATGATGTGGTGTTCGTGGGCTTTCCGGTGTGGTGGTATCGTGAGCCGTCAATTATAGACACGTTTATGGAAAGCTATGACTTTACCGGAAAGACTGTCGTTCCCTTCTGCACTTCGGGCGGCAGCGGGCTTGGAACAACCGTCAATAATTTACAGGCACTCGCCAAAGGTGCAAAAGTCATTGATGGAAAAAGATTTTCAGCTATGACAACAGAAGCCTATCTGAAAAAGTGGGCAGAAGAAATAATCTGAGGAGGATCATATCATGTTTAATAATAGGATCACATTATCAAACGGTGTCGCAGTGCCGCAGTTAGCTCTCGGCACATGGCTCATTGACGACGATAAGGTCGGGGCAGCCGTCAGATCAGCAATAGAGATTGGCTACACTCACATTGACACAGCTCAGGCTTATGCAAACGAGCGTGGCGTCGGTGAGGGCATCAGAAGCAGCGGCATCAGCCGTGACAAAATATTTGTTACCACAAAGGTTGCAGCCGAGCACAAGGATTATAAGTCCGCAGCCGAAGGAATTGACGGGTCACTCAAAAGGCTGGGGCTTGACTATATCGACCTGATGATAATACACAGTCCTCAGCCGTGGCTTGAAGTCAATCAGTCCGAGGACAGATATTTTGAAGGGAATCTTGAAGCATGGAGAGCACTGACTGATGCATACAAGGCAGGAAAGATCAGAGCGATAGGCGTATCAAATTTTCTGCAGGAGGACATTGACAACCTTCTGAATAATGCAGAAATTAAGCCTATGGTCAATCAGGTGCTTTGTCATATTGCAAACACTCCGCTTGACCTGATCGACTACTGCACAGAAAAAGGCATTGTTATGGAAGCATACAGCCCTGTTGCTCACGGTGAAGCGCTGAAAATCCCTGCTATTGCAGAAATGGCAAAGAAATACGGTGTATCCGTTCCTCAGCTTTGCATCCGCTATGACATTCAGCTTGGTCTGATCGTTCTGCCGAAAACTGCAAATCCCGAACACATGAAAACCAACGCAGATGTGGAGTTTGTCATTTCCGATAAGGATATGGAAGTGCTTAAACACATCGAGCGTATCAAGGATTACGGTGATTCAAGCTTTTTCCCTGTTTACGGCGGCAAGCTAAAGGGCTATTCCGGCAGACCGGGAAGCGAGAAAGTGTAAAAGAGCAGGAGGAAAACTGAAATGAGCGAAAAGATCGTACAGACTGCCGGACAGGAACAGTTTGGGAACTTCTCGCCTATGTTGCGCACCTGAATGACGATGTGCTTTTCGGCGAGGTATGGAACGAGAAAGCTATCAGCGTAAAGACTAAGTGTATCATTACCGTTGTGTCGCTGATGGCTTCGGGGATAACGGACGCTTCTCTCGGCTACCATTTGCAGAATGCAAAGAAAAACGGTGTAACAAAGGACGAGATTGCAGCGATAATCACCCACGCAACAATGTATGTCGGCTGGCCGAAGGGTTGGGCTGTGTTCCGTATGGCAAAGGAAATCTGGAACGAGGAAGAGCCAGTCCTTACAGACAAAGACAGATACCAGAATACTATTTTCTTCCCTATCGGCGAGCCGAATGATGCCTTTGCACAGTTTTTTGTCGGACAGAGTTATCTTGCGCCGCTTTCTATGCAGCAGGTGCCGATGTTCAATGTCACCTTTGAGCCGGGATGCAGAAATAAAA
>CACYDD010000301.1 GCA_902773065.1 uncultured Ruminococcus sp.
CGCTGATATAGGCCTGATGTACAGCAAAATCTGTAACAATATTAATGACGGGAATATCTACCACGCCGTGTGTTTTCAGCGAGGTGATGATCTCGGCGGCAAACGGATGTGTGGTAATGACAATATCGGGGTTGAAATCCTGTACAAGGGGAAGAAGTTTGTTACGGAAGGAAGTTGTCGTCAGTCCCATGGTTTTGTTAATGACAGTGTTTTCATCAGTGGTTTTATAGACCGAACCGTAAAATTTCGGCGTATTTCTTGCCATGTAAACATAACCACCTGTAACGGCTTTATTTAAAAACGGACTGATATATTCAAGTGTGTCAGAGATCTCGACAACAGCGTCTTTATTCTGTGAAGTAATATATTTTTTCAGTGCATTTGCAGCAGTCATATGACCGCCTCCGGTTGTAGCGGAAAGTATTAATACTCTCATGTGACCATCCTTTCATTAATTGATACTTTCATTATACTTTATTTTTTACTTGATTTCAACAAAAAGAATATAGATATTTGGTGAATTTTATATAAATTTCAAACAATGTAAAAAAAGCACAAAATCAAAACGGAGAAATATAGAATGTTTGTCATAAATTTTCTTTGGAAAAGGGAAAAATCATCTTTACAATCAATATCATAATGTTGTATTATAAGTATGGCAGATAATATAGTAATTGTTATTATATTTGGAGGTAATATTGATGGATATAGAAAAAGATGAAAATAAAGTCGTTCCTGAGGAAAACAATAACGAAGTTGTTTTGCCCGGAATGTCTGCTCCAAAAGCAGAAAACATAGAGGACTCGAAAATAGAAGAAGAAAAAGATAATGAAAATGAAGTGACTTTTACATTCGGTGGTGTCGGAAAAGCAGAAGAACCGGATAATAATGAAAAAATGGAAGAAGCAAAATCCGAAGAAAAGGTTTCCGGTGAAACTTCCGAACAAGCAGAAGAGGAAGATGACGGTGTTGTTTTTGCAGCTGCTGAAAAGCCTGCAACGACCCATCGGATCGCACAGCAGCGTTTTGCTCCTGCCAAGAAGAAATTTCCGAAGGTGCCTGTTATTGCAGGTGCACTTGCCATTGTCTGTGTTGCAGCAGTAGGTGCTGCGGTGGCACTGACAAACGGCGGCAGTGCAGAGGTTGTCACTTCCGACGACGGCAGTCAGGTTTCCGAGGAATCCAAGGCAGCAGGTACATCTGATGAAGAAGATGTGATCTCCGCACAGCCTGTGATCAGAGAGGAATCTGCTGAGATCAAAACGATCAACACATCTACCATTACATTCGGAAAGAATATTTCCGTTTCAGGTGTGGATGTTTCGGGAAAGACACTGAGCGAAGCATATGATGCATTGCAGGACAGAATCAAGGAACTCAGAGATGAGGTCAATATCACGATCCAGTGCGATTCCAAAAGCGTTATCCTTACACAGGATGATTTCAAGTTCGATACAGATCTTGCCAATGTTCTGATTCAGGCTTATCATTACAGCCGCGGTGAGCTTGATGATCCTACCATCGATACCACAAAGGAAAACGGAGTAACCGATTTTACGGTAACTTCTGTTATCAATAAAAATTCTGTGACCTCCGCTGTGAAAAAGGTTGCTGAAAAGTTTGACGTTCAGCCGGTGGATGCACATGTAAAGAGCTTTAATCCGGACAAAAAAGAAAAGTTCACTTATGCAGATGGTTCTGACGGATACCTGATCAGCCAGAAGGTGGTTAACGAAGAAATCACCTCTATTCTGGAGCAGAGTGACAAAACAGGTGCATTTACGGTCAAGGCTGTCAGAACGCCTTACAAGGTTACACTGGAGCAGGTAAAAGCAAACACAAAGCTGATCGCTTCACACTGCACAACAGCAAATAATGTATGGGCATCTGTACAGAACATGGAGCTTGCGATCAAGACTTGTAACGGTTATGTGGTGAAGGCAGGCGAAACTTTCTCTTTCAATGAAATGACCGGTGATACAACCACAGGCGACCTTGGTTATGTTCCTTCTACTGCGATTGTTGAAGGAAGATACGAGCAGCAGTACGGCGGAGGTATCTGCCAGGCATCAACTACGATCTATAATGCTGCTATGAAAGCAGGCATGGAAGCGATTGAAAGATATGCGCATGCTTATCCTTCCGTATATGCAGACAGAGGTCTTGATGCAACGGTTGACTACGGCAACCTTGATATGAAATTCAAGAATAATTTCGATTATCCGGTATATATCGCGACTTATGTTTACGATTATAACGGTGATGGTATGGATGAGCTGTGTGTTGAGTTCTATGGTCCTATTTCAGCGGAATATGATGAAATCGTTGTTGTAGGTTGGGTAGATTCGATCTATTCAAGCGGTTATACTGCAAAAGGTGCACAGGTTTACTTTAAGGACGGTAAGGAAGTCAAGCGTGAATATCTGCCTTCCGGTTCTTATGACTTCCATTATGATTCCTACTATTCTGTAGAGTCTCTGATGCCGAGTGATCCGGAATACGGTCCGAAAGATGTCAAACCGACATACCAGACACCGACGATCTATTCTCCGAACGGCTGCGGCAGCAGTGCGCCGATTCCTTACGGTACTGCTTCAACTTATCTCAGACAGTCAACGAAAGTGGCAAGCCAGGAAAGCAAGAAAACCTCTGATGACTGATCAAGGATTCAGGGATCAGAACTCAGTTGCGAAAGTATGTTCCTGATTCTGTGTCTGTCCAATTAATTTATATTCATACTATAAATGAGCAAGTTTGTTAAAATGCACAAAATTGAAGTGCTAATGACGGCTCACTGCGTTCGCCGAACACGCCTGCGTTGTGACATCTCTGTCGGCAGAGCCCACATCTCCCCTATGAGGGGAGACAAGTTGTAGTTCATCACGTTTTATTAGTTTTGTACAAAAAGTCAGAATATAATAAGTTTAATTTTAACAAAAAACTCGAATAGAAGAGGACAGTTGGCTCGTCTCCCCTCGTAGGGGAGATGTCCGATAGGACAGAGAGGTTCAGCGAGGCGATAGCTGAGCTTTCATTACTGTGTCTACAGAATTTTTGTGCAATATTTCATTTTTGCTCATTTATAGATTCATAAAGAAAACCGCACTGCGACTGAAAAGCTGGCAGTGCGGTTACTTTTATTGCTTTTTTAAGAATTTTATCATGCTCATTGCGGCGATCGCTCCGTCAGCTACAGATTTCGATACCTGTAAAAGCCCTCCGATACAGTCACCGGCTGCATAGATCCCGGGAACGGCTGTCGCACGGTTTTCGTCTGTGATGATTTTGTTGCCGGCAACAGGAACGCCCGTTTTTCTTGCAAGTTCTGTGCTGCCTGCCGTTCCAATCGCAACAAATACACCTGAAACAGCAATTTTGCTGTCATCTTCAAAAATAACAGATTCGACCTTATCGCTTCCATGTATTTCTTTGATTTTTTTATCACATACCGTAATGTTGTCAGCAGTATCGGCAGAGAGTGGCTGACCATCGGTTAAAATAAAAACCGATGAAGAGGTACCTGATAAGACGGAAGCCTCATGAGCTGCATAATTGCCGCTGCCGATCACTGCTGTTGGTTTGTTTCTGTAAAAAAATGCGTCACATACTGCACAGTAGCTGACACCTTTGCCTTCAAAGTCTTTAAGCCCTTTTATACCCGGCGTTTTTCTGGATGCTCCTGTTGCGATAAGTACAGTATCATAAGTTTCTTCGGAGCGGAAAGAGGTGAGTGCGGAAAATTTCAGATCGGCAGTGATTTGCAGATCAGTTATTTCACTGTCAATGAATCTGACTCCCAGACGCTTTGCTCCTGTCCGTCCGTTTGCCAGAAGGTCTTTCCCCGATATCGGCTGCGCAAAGCCGAAATAGTTTTCTATCTGTTCAGCTTTTTCAAGTGCACTTTTTCCGTGCGAAAGAACCGTTACTTCTATGCCGCCTGCTCTTGCAAGATACAAGGAAGCCGAAATACCAGCGGGACCTGCACCAATAATTAATGCTTTTTTCATTTTGATCATCCTTTGTCAGTTTTGTGTAATCCTATTATCTCTTGAAATTGCTTTGAATATGTTACTTAATTGTAAAATTTATGATAAATTTCTAATATTATTGTTGATAATCGAGAAAAGGTGTTTCTGTGACATTTTGGAGAGCCTGAATTAGGGTAAAACTGTTGACAAATTTCATTGATAAATGTATAATTAAATACGGATTATTAGTGTTTATGCAGTACATAGTGGTGGTATCTGTCATCACTATTATTTTTTACAGCGATATTTGATTAGGAGTGGGATTATGGAAGAATTGAAAGAAGTAAAGGAAAACAAACCAAAAGAAACTGAAAAAGAAATTGACTTCAGAGCACTTCTGATCGTTCTGAAAAGACATCTGTATTCACTGGTTCTGGTTACGCTCGTTTGCACTTCGGTATTCTACCTTTTTTCAAGGTTTTTCATTACCAAACAGTATGAGGCAAGTGCTACCCTTATTGTAAACAACCTTTCAAGCGATAAATCCACTTCATTCAATAATAGTGAA
>CACYDD010000302.1 GCA_902773065.1 uncultured Ruminococcus sp.
CAGCGGGAATCTGCTCTTCGGTCGATATGACGAGCGTGAGCTCTATTACTACACCTATCAGATCTGGTTTGAAGCGCTTGATGGAGTGAATTATACTGAACAAACAAAAATCGGAGCGGACGGAAAAACCTATTATCTGAAGGAAAGCTTCGTTTCGAATTCGGCAGCTGAAGATCCAACTAAAGCAACACAGGCGCCGACCTATTCAGGTTTCATCAATGTACGAAGTGTGCAACCAGCTCCGGTGAATCACAAGTCGACCTGTGAATTCTACTACCATCGTATGGCCAATCCGATAGTTTATCGCGATGGTGCGTATTATGACGGCAACAACAACTATCTTACAGCTTACCCTGCTCAGGGTGCAGATCAGGTAACCAATCCGATCCTCTTCGAGAGCGACATCACCAGCTATAATGGCGGTTATACAGCAACGGGTGAATTAGTCAAGGGAGATAATTACAAGACAGACTACCCGTCTTCCTATCCCGGTTTTGTATTCGAAGGCTGGTACTCGGACAAGACCTGCACTACACCCTATGAATTCACGACTATGCCCGATACGAGCATTACGGTGTATGCGAAGTTCCGGCAGGTACAGTACCGAGTTTTCCTGCACCCGAATGTACCAAGCGGAAAGTATGTGACCTGGGGCTCTGATAGTCAGCAGATGAACTTCCGCAGCACCTACGGCACGAATATATCGCTTCCTACCGGTAAACTGATATTGGATGAGGGCCATCCGAACGTGCTTGACGAAACGTATGAGTTTGCAGGTTGGTACAGGGATAACTATCCGTTCAAACAGCCGTTCGATCCGGATGCTTATGTCCTTACGGATGCGCTGGCAAAGCCGTATGACAAGACCTTGGATTTCACTGATGAGATGGACAAATACGGCAATGGGGCTTCGTGGAACAGTGATATTACTGGCAACAACGGAGGTGACCGCTGGTGGGTCAGCCAAAAGATTGACCTGTATGCTAAGTGGATCAAAAAGATGGATGCCGGTACAGGCATCCAGGTCATCTATGATTCAAACGGCGGTTCTGATGAAGTAAAAGACGATACACTGTACAAAGACCATACAAATGCAGTTGCTCAGTCTGCTCCCGAAACGTCGCCGACCATTACTGTGAATGGCGAAACAAAATACAAGGTATTCTTATACTGGGTACTTCAGACCTGGAATGAAGACACTCAGGAATATGAGGATGTATCGCCGCTGGAGTTTGTCTACCCGGGCGACAGCTTTGTAGTATCCTTTAACAATGCAAGAACTGTTGAGACAAAGGATCCTGCTACAGGAGCAGTAACGAAAACAGAATACTTTGTTCAGTTTCGTGCAGAATACACTGATCCGGAAAAAGAAACTCCTACACATATCTGGTGGTACTCTAACTTCGGAAACAATGAAATTATCAAGAAGAACGATACTGACACTGCAACAAAGGTTGAAAAAATCAGTATTAACGAAGCGGTATTTATCAAACCGGAAGATACGTTCACTCGTCTTGGATATAATTTCATTGGCTGGGCCAGAGTGAACAGTACGGATGATGAGGGCAAACCAATAGCTTCAGAACTTCATCCAGAACTGGGGGAGGATGATCTTTTCCTGAAGTATGTAGAAGCCGCCAATGGTGTTGATGCTCATTTTGAAGCCCAAGACAAGGATGGGAACTGGGTTACAGTTACACAGGTGGCAGCAGATGAAAAATATGCATATCATGATCTGTATGCGGTCTGGGAAGGAAAGACCTTTACTGTCACGGTGAAAAAATCCACACAGGATCCTTATAAGGATGAAGTATTCAACTTTAGTGAAACAGGACTGAGTTCTGATGGGAGTACCTTCAATCTGGTGGGCAATTCAAACGGTGCTACGATAAATGGAACAAATTACGAAAATACAAGAACATTTACGGTGCCTTACGGTACATCGTTTAGAGTAACGGAAAGCAACAACGGAACCGGGGCATATTACAAGACTTCCTGGACGACGGTACAGAGCACAGATTTAAATGGCAACCATCTTGATAATCCTATTGTAGACAACTCAGATATTATTAATGATAACAAGACTTGCTCCGGAACGATTCGGGGGGATCTTGAAATCACCTTCACAAACACCAGAAAACTTGGAAAGATCAAAGTGGTAAAACATTTTGATGTGCAGGATCCGTTCCTGGATGGTCCCGCACTGGAAAGATATCGTCAAGAGTTGACCATAACAATTACTGGTCCGGTTCAACCAAACGGAACAGCCTACAGTGTAACAAAAAAACTGTCCGAATTTACTTTTGACGGTAATAAAACGTATACATGGACAGACAATAATGATGTTGCGGCCGGTGTATATCACGTGAGTGAATCCGGACAGGAAACATTGCTTCCCGGTTATCATCTGGAAGGAACCGGAGGATACTCTGGCACTAATGTTAATCATGGTGATATTACTGTTGTTGAAAACGGCATTGGAGAATTAGCTCGGCGCCTTGAAAATCATTATCGCGGGACCAAGGGCACTTTAAAGGTAACAAAGAATGTAAGCGGGGTTCAGTCTGTTCCGAGCACTACGGAATATAAGTTTATTATCAAGAATTTGGATCTTGGTGCAAAAACTGACGGCATTGTTTCCGGTATGTATGTAAAGGATCAGAATGTGGGATCTTTTACCTCCAATCGAAATGAGGCCTTTGAATTCACTATTTCCAATAATGAGACAAGACAGTTTAGTCTTCCCGCTGGCCGGTATGTAGTTGAAGAAATTGGCATTGGGGAGGGAGAAAGCGCTCAGATTGAAAACTACACTTTAAATGTTAGCTATAACCCAACTGGAGCAATTACAGTTGAGAAAGATAAGGAAACAACAGTAACAATCACGAACGCCTATACGCGGAAAGCTGGCACGCTGGAGGTCAGCAAGACAGTTTCCGACGCGCGCAACACAGACGATTCCGGTACCTATTCCAAAGACATTCTGTTCAC
>CACYDD010000303.1 GCA_902773065.1 uncultured Ruminococcus sp.
CGAAAATTCTGAAAACATTTCTCGGAAAAATCACAAGACGTATTTCTATTGACCAATGGCGAAAGAAAACAGCCCAAAAAAGAGGTGGCGGTGAACTGCCGGAGGTTCTGGAAGAACTTTCGGAATGTATTACACAAAGCGGAAATCCCGTTAATGAAATGGAAAAGAAACTGCTGAATGAAACTATCAATGCGTTTGTCAAAGAGCTGCAAAATACTGAACAAAAAGTATTCCTGTGCCGTTATTGGTATGCCGATTCGGTAGAATCCATTGCCAAGCAGTTCGAATTTACACAAAGCAAAGTGAAATCCATGCTGATGAGAACACGAAAAAAGCTAAAAGAACGACTGATAAAGGAGGAACTGATATGAATCAATTTGATTTATTTGACAGTATCGGAAATGTGGATGATGAGCTGATTGAACAGGCAAAGAAAAACCAAAAAAGTCACAAAAAACAAATTATAATATTTGGTTCAATAGCCGCCTGCGCTTTACTTGCTGTTGCTGCCGCTGTTTCTGTCAGAATGACAACAAGAGAAATATCTTTTACGGAAAGCACTGAACTTTCTGAAGAAGCGACTAATGAGGAATGGCAGGGTAACACAGAGAAAAACAGTGATTTTGTTTCAGTAGGAGGTACTGCCGCAGACGGCGGCATGGAATCAGAAACATTGGAAGCATTTGACCCTTCATCACATGACGAATCAGAAGTTTACACAGGTGAAGGTGTGGAGCTTAACTGGCCTGATGATATTGAAATAAGAGAAGTTCATCTGTATTTTGATGACCTCGGGAAAATTTCGGAGGAACTGGAATATATCAAACTGTCGGATACCTCTGCACTTGAAGATTGGAAAGAAAAAAATAATATAGAAGATGATACGGAATATCTGCGGATAAAAATGTATCAAAATAAGGACGAACAAACTGCTGTTTTAGAATCAAAGGTTATTGTCAACCACTCTCACGAGGTATGCTCCATCAACACTGAGAATCTGACGGATGAGTCTGTTGAAGGCATTTTGAAATTATCGGATTCAAAGCTTTTGTTACAGACGTTAAAGAAAACTGTAACAGAATATATTAAGCTAAAAAATCAGGATTATATGTTCAGTTACAGCAACTACTGAAAAGGCGGCTGATTGAAATGGTGAGGAAATTTAAAAAATATTATCCGCTTATCACAGCTCCTTTGCTGACTATGGTAATATTTCTTTATGTATTTTACCTGTATGGTATGTATCCTTTCGGGAACGGCAGTATTGCATGGTGCGATATGAATCAGCAGGGTATTCCACTGCTGATGGATTTCAAGGATATCCTGAGCGGCAAAGACGGTATTTTTCTGAATATGAACAATGCAGGAGGTATGAATTTCTGGGGTGTGTTCTGTTTCTTTTTGTCAAATCCGTTTTCCTTTCTCGTCGCATTTGTACCAAAGGAAGCAATAATTTATTTTGTCAATATTTTGGTGATACTGAAACTGGTGCTTTGTGCCTTTACCTCTGCACTGTATTTTATCATTTGCAAGGAAAAGCTCAGCAAAGGATTTTCTGTTTCATTAAGCCTTATGTATGCACTTTGCGGATATGGAATGTTATTTTATCAGAATATCATGTGGCTCGATATTATGTATCTGTTTCCTATTCTGATGATTGGGCTGGAAAAACTGACAAAGCAAAGAGATAATATTCTTTACATCCTGTCACTGTCAGCAATTATGATTATGAATTTCTATATCTGCTATATGGTTGCAGTGTTCATATTACTGTATATGGCAGTGTATATTCTTGCACATCGGAAACAGGAAAAGTTAAAAGAAGTATGCATAAAGTTTTTATCGGGTACAATCTTATCAGCATTGATAACGGCGGTTGTCTGGCTTCCGAGTCTCTTTCAGGTTGCGGCATCAGGAAGACTAAAATCAGTATATGACACGATACAAGGGTCGAATTTTCTTTCAAGCTATTATACGGTTCTGCCTCTGCTTTTCTGCACGGCATTTATCTTTGTCGTAATCGTTTCGGAATTTTTCAGCCTGAAAAGCCGCACTCCCGAGCAAAGAAATCATTTGATACTGTTTGCACTGACACTGGTACCGTTTTTTATAGAACCTGTCAATATCTTATGGCATACGGGCAATTATATGTCCTTCCCTGCCCGTTACGGTTTTATTACTGTATTTATCGGGCTTGTATGCTGTTCGGATTTTTTGATGAATTATAGTGAAAATATATCAGTTAAAAAGAAATTGATTCAACTCATTTTACTTCCTATTACATTACTTATAATAATTGGTTATTACTTGTTTTCAAAAAAATATATCGATGAAAACTTTCAGACCTTGACGAATTATACCTCCACACTGTGGGGTGATAAAAACTCTTTTGACAGTCTGGCAGAGTTGTTTGTGATTGCTGCAATCTGTTATCTGGTTTTGTATTTGATGTACCGTAAAAAAATGATTATTAGGCAAATTTTTGTAATCATGCTTGCTGCAATGTGTGCCCTTGAAGCAATGGGAAACATCAAAATTTACATGGTCAGTCCTGCCGTTAATAATCCTGCACGAACAGAATCATTTGTTGATGTCACCAAGCTGTGTGATACAATCAATGATGATGATTTTTACAGAGTCATTGCTGATGATAAAAAGGTCGATTATAATATGACAGGTGCATTAGGATATCATTCACTCAGTCATTATACCTCTCTGACAGATCATGATTTTATGGTGATGCAAAGGCTTCTGGGCAACAGTACCGTATGGATGAAATCAGGAAGCAGCGGAGGCACGGAGCTTACTGATGCACTATACTGTGTGAAATATAAAATCACAAGCGGAAATGAAATTGAAGAACTTCCCTATTACAGTGGTTTGGGTATCATCTGTGACAATAACTTTTTAGGATGTACAGATATCCCTTCCGACCTCACAAGAGCGCAGATACAGCAATATATTTTCTCAAAAATATATCATACAGACGACCAACTGATAAAGGAATATGATTACAACTCATCAAGCAGTGGGATACAATATTCCAATCAGAAGTATAATATCAGCAGCGAAGCTGTGATAAAATACAGCTTTTATGTTTCGGGAAAACAAAGCATTTATGCAGACTGTTTTGATGGTTTTTCAAATCATCTGTCGGAAGAATATTTTGAAAGTTTAAACATCAAAGTAAATGATATAACCATAGAAAATGAATACCCAAAAGCAGACAAAAACGGTTTGCTCAGGCTTGGCGAATTTGCAAACGAAAATGTCACAGTGGAAATAACGACCAATAAAACAATATCCTGTTACAGTTTTGGTGTATTCGGGTTAGATTTAAATCTGTTGTCAGAAACAATTGATAAAACCGAGTGTGCCGAATTAAATGATAAAAATGGTAAAATAACAGGAACAGTCAATGCAGAGAAAAATAAAACCTGTTTTCTCTCTGTACCCTACAATGAAGGACTGATTGTAAAAATCAACGGTAAAATCGTACCATGCAAAAAGATTTTATCTGACTTTACTGCTTTTGACCTGAAAGAAGGCGAAAACCATATTGAAATATCCTTGATACCCAAAGGCTATGTGATTGGAATCATTTTAACAATCATAGGTATGGTTTTATCTGTTTTGTATATCATCTTCCATAGAAAAATATGACGATGAGCATATCAAGACGGCTCAGGAAATCATACCAACATTTTTGGATATATCCGATCTGAAAGCGTTCCCGCTTATCATTGCAAAGCTGATTGCAAAGTACGCATTAGGATAACAACAGGGATACGGTCTTGAAATTTTCAAGGCTGTATCCCATTCTTTAATATTTACTTTATTGCAAATAATCCTGCCTGCATATACGATGCCCATA
>CACYDD010000304.1 GCA_902773065.1 uncultured Ruminococcus sp.
ATTTTTCTTGGAAAAGAATAATAAGTCTTTTATTTGGCTGATCTGTAACAGATATCCCTTTTTTTTTTTTTTATTGAAACTGACAATTGCTAAGCACGAAAAATGTGTTTCCGTTACGGGCTGCTGCGCAAACTCGCTTCGCTCAGACAAGCTGCAGCCCGCGGAAACAATTTTCCATGCCTGGCAATTATACCAGTTTCCCTAAACGAAAAGTATCGGGATATCTGTTTCAGATCAGCCAAATAAAAGACTTATTATTCTTTTCCAAGAAAAATGAATTCAGGTATTGATTTATTTGTAAAAAGGTGTATAATATAGTTTGCTGTGTGACATGATAGCTGTGAAGCGTGAGGTTGCTGCCCGGCTGAAAGGCCCTGCAGGTTTTCCGTGGAGCGAATGTCAAGTTAAGAAACTGGCGACAAGTCACTGTACAACATTTCATCTTGCAAAGGCGCATAGCGCTGTGTGTTTCATAAAGACATGACACACACGGAAGAGTGTACAGTCACCGCTTGTCGTACTAAGTAAAGTGCGAAAAGGAGGCGACTTTTTTTATGGCAAGTCAAATTATGCGAATTACGTTGAAGGCGTATGATCATCACTTAATCGATGCATCAGCAAAAAGTATCATTGAGACTGTAAAGAAAACAGGATCCAAGGTGAGCGGACCGGTACCGATGCCTACGAAGAAGGAAGTGGTTACCATCTTAAGAGCAGTTCACAAATATAAGGATTCCAGAGAGCAGTTCGAACAGAGAACTCATAAGAGACTCATTGATATCATCACACCTACGCAGAAGACGGTAGACGCTTTATCAAGACTTGAGATGCCGGCAGGCGTATTCATCGATATCAAGATGAAACAGAAATAAGTTTTATGTCCTATGGCTAGAATGATTGCGTATACGCAATCCGCTGTAGACTAGAATGATCACAGGCTGCAAGACGGCAGGTGATCCGCTGTAGAAAACACAGGAGGAAGAAAGAAAATGAAAAAGGCTATTTTAGCAACTAAAATCGGTATGACTCAGATCTTCGCAGAGGATGGAGAATTAGTTCCGGTTACAGTATTACAGGCTGGTCCTTGTGTAGTGACACAGGTTAAGACTGTAGAGAACGACGGCTACAGTGCTGTTCAGGTTGGTTTTGTGGACAAGAGAGAAAAACTTGCGAATAAACCGGCTAAGGGTCAGTTTGCCAAAGCAGGAACCTCTGCAAAGAGATTCGTAAAAGAGCTCAAGCTTGATGACGCAGAAGGATATGAGCTCGGTCAGGAGATCACCGTTTCTATGTTTGAAGCCGGTGACAAGATAGATGCGACAGCGATTTCCAAAGGTAAAGGATATCAGGGCGCGATCAAGAGACATGGACAGCATACAGGTCCGAAGACGCATGGTTCCAAATACCATCGTCATGCAGGTAGTAACGGTATGGCATCCGATCCTGGAAAAGTTATGAAAGGTAAGAAGATGCCGGGTCACATGGGACATGTGAAAGTTACGGTTCAGAATCTTGAAGTCGTTAGAGTAGATGCAGAGAACAATGTGATTCTGGTGAAAGGTTCCGTACCTGGACCGAAGAAGTCATTAGTCACACTGAAATCTGCAGTGAAAGCGTAAGGCTTGTAAAGGAAGGAGGACTTACAGATGGCATCAGTATCTGTTTTTAATATGGAAGGTGCGAAAGTGGGGACGATCGAGTTAAGCGATTCTATCTTTGCAGTGCCGGTAAATGAACATTTAGTACATCAGGCAGTTGTTGCTCAGCTTGCAGCAAAACGCCAGGGTACACAGAAAGCCAAAACACGCGGTGAGGTTTCCGGAGGCGGAAGAAAGCCATGGAGACAGAAAGGAACAGGACATGCGCGTCAGGGTTCCATCCGTGCACCACAGTGGAAAGGCGGCGGAGTTGTTTTTGCTCCGACACCAAGAGATTACTCTGTAAAGGTTAATAAGAAAGAAAAACTGGCTGCTATGAAATCCGTTCTCAGCGCAAAGGTTGCAGAAGAGAAATTCATCGTTTTAGACGAGCTGAAATTCGAAGCACCGAAGACAAAAGAGATGAAGGCAGTTTTAGATAATCTCAAAGTCAGCAAGGCTATAGTCGTTACAAAGGAAAAAGATGATGTTGTTGTGAAATCTGCAGCTAACCTGCCGAATGCTATGACAGCAGCACTCAACACCATCAACGTATATGACATGCTGAAATATGACACAGTCGTTGTCACGAAAGAAGCAGTCGAAGCGATTGAGGAGGTATACGCATAATGGCAGATTTAAAATATTACGACGTTATTTTAAGACCGGTCGTTACGGAAAAAAGTATGACCCTCATGGGCGAAAAGAAGTATACATTTGATGTACATCCGGATGCTACCAAGACACAGATCAAGGAAGCAGTTGAGAAGATGTTTGAAGGAACAAAGGTTGAGAAAGTCAACACGATGAACCTTCCGGGCAAGAAGAAAAGAAGAGGATATATCTTCGGCAGAACCGCTCAGAGAAAGAAAGCAATCGTGAAGCTGACGGAAGACAGCGAGGATATCCAGATTTTTGAGGGTCTGTAGACCAGTACATTTTCAAGAAGAAACTATACGCTTACGAAAGCGTGATATCAAAATTCGGTAACGAAAGGAGACAAAAGGGATGGGCATCAAAACATATAACCCATATACACCTTC
>CACYDD010000305.1 GCA_902773065.1 uncultured Ruminococcus sp.
GTCCGATAGCTACTATGAGCATTGCAGTTTGTATGAACTCACTGTATGTATTCATATTCGCTCACCCCCTCTCAGGGGCTTTATTAAGTCGTGCCCCTCCAAAAAGTCGGGGATACCGCAATCTGCCGGACTCAATTTCGAGCTAAGCTTCATTGTAAAATGTCATTTATTGCCGCGCCATAAAGCCCCAGAATTATTTTACACTAACCTTTCACTAACAATCAAATATTTTCAGATATAAGATATAATACTAATGTATAGCAGTTTCGGGCTGTTCAGGGGCAAAGAACAAAAGCCACTGAAAAAGCATTAATCAGAATTCAAAAAAATTAAACAAATATATAAAATTTTAGGGTAATATTACTAATTTATCAAGGGCAATTTTATACTTTCAGACGAAAAAGCACCTTAAAAATTATTAACTGTTTACAAAAATATGCCCAAAGTGGTAAAATAGAGGATAACAGACTACATTCTATTTCAAAAGCAATTTCTCCGATTCGGAAACAAAATGAATAAAGAATAATAAATAATTTTTGACTGTTTTTGAATTGAAAAGATTGCAGTCAGGGGGAACAATTATGACCAAACAAAAACGGGCAAACCGCCACACGATGTCAAGAAAGATTCTGAGCATCTATAGCGACCCGGCATTGACATGGAACGGAACAGAATCCGCACTTACGAACCGGTATAAATGGAAATTATTGAATTCAGCACGGAGGATGTTATCACTACATCCAATCCCAACGAAACCCCTGTCTACCCAGATACGAGTATGTAATCAATAACATCACAAATCCAAAAACGGCAGACAGCGAAGGCTGCCTGCCGTTTGCTTTGTTAACGAAAGGAGGCACGCGGCGGATGAATAAAACAACATTTGAAGAAATCATACAGCGTGACGGAAAGCTGATCTATACCAACAAGGGCGACAGCATGATGCCGCTGATCAAAGAGGGGCGTGACCTGCTTGTGATCTCCAGAACAGACGGCAGACTGAAAAAATATGATGTGCCGCTCTACAAACGGGATTCGGGGCAGTATGTGCTGCACAGAATCATAAAGGTACGCAAAAATGATTATGTCATCTGCGGCGACAATCGTTATCATAAAGAATACGGGATCACCGACCGCCATATTATCGGCGTCCTTACCGCTGTGATACGAAACGGCAAAGAAATTTCCGTAACAAACCGCCGCTACCGCCTTTATGTTCACGTATGGTATTTCCTGTTTCCTGTCAGGGCCTTTATCATGCGTGCCAGAAATGTTATCAGAAGGATCGAAAAGAAAAGATGAAAAACAATACTCTCAAATGGCTATTTACTGTTCCCGGAAAAAAGAAAATTTATATCCTGATCCTGATATTGGTGCAGGCACTCCACGGCGCAAGCGGCGTTCTTTATGCCCTGCTGCTGAGGAATATCGTAGATTGTGCGGTCAGCAAAAGTACGGACGGCTTTTTTCTGAATGTTTGCTTTACAATACTGCTTGTGATCGCACAGCTTGCTATGAGGGCAGTAATACGCTTTCTGAACGAACTGTCAAAAGCAAGCATTGAAAATATCTTCAAAGAACGCCTGATGAAAAATCTGCTTGTCAAAGACTTTGCCAGCGTCAGCACAGTCCATTCGGGCGAATGGCTCAACCGGCTCACAAACGATACCGTCGTTGTGGCGGAAGGCTACACGGAAATCATCCCCGGTATCGCAGGAATGGCAGTGAAAATGATCGGTGCTGTTATCATGATCATCATTTTGCAGCCAATGTTTGCCTGTATCCTCCTCCCCGGGGGCGCAGTGATTATCTTCTTCACCTATGCCTTTCGGAAAATACTTAAACGGCTGCACAAAAACGTTCAGGAAAAAGACGGCAGCCTGCGGATATTTTTGCAGGAAACACTCGGCAATATGATGATGATCCGTTCCTTTTCCGCTATGCAGCAGACAGAAACAGAACTGACAACCAAAACCCATGAACACAAAGCAGCAAGAATGAGAAAAAATCATTTTTCTAATTTCTGCAATATCGGTTTCGGGGCAGGCTTCAACGGAATGTACCTTTTAGGTGTCTGCTACTGCGGGTGGGGCATCCTGACAGGTGCGATCACCTACGGAACACTGACAGCGATCACACAGCTTATTTCACAGATACAATCTCCCTTTGCGAATATCACAGGCTATCTCCCGAAATTTTATGCAATGACAGCCAGTGCGGAACGACTGATGGAAATTGAGGAATTTAATGATGACACCACCGAACCGCCGCTGACACTTGCCGAGGTAACGGAATTCTACACTGACTGCCTGACAGCTTTCGGTCTGGAAAATGCCGAATTCACCTATTATCCTCCGTCCGACAGCGTAAAAGCTGCCGCCAAGGACAATATGCCTGTTGTGCTGAAAGATATTTCCCTGGAAATCAGAAAAGGCGACTATACGGCTTTCACAGGGCAAAGCGGCTGCGGAAAATCCACAGTGATAAAACTCCTGATGTGCATTTACCGCCCCGATTCGGGCAGGTGTTTTGTCAGCACCAAGGACGGCAGTACAGAGGAATTATCCCCAAAGTGGCACAGGATGTTTGCCTATGTTCCGCAGGGCAATAAGCTCATGAGCGGTACAATCAGAGAAGCGGTCGCCTTTGCCGACAGAACACAGCAAAATAATGATGAAAAAATCATGCAGGCTCTCAAAATTGCCTGTGCGGATGATTTTGTTTCGGCACTTGAAAACGGGGCAGATACCCTGCTTGGTGAGCGCGGCACAGGACTTTCCGAGGGTCAGACACAAAGAATTGCCATTGCAAGGGCAGTATTTTCCGACAGCCCTGTGCTGATTCTTGATGAAGCAACAAGCGCACTTGATTCCACCACAGAAAAACAACTTCTTGAAAACCTCAGAAACATGACAGACAAAACCGTCATTATTGTGACCCATCGCCCTGCCGCCCTTGCAATTTGTGACAGAGTACTTGAATTTACAGAGAATGGAGTGAAAGAAAAATGACTAAGGAAGAATACCGAAAGAATATGGATGAAGTGATCTATCTTGTGTCCTGCGCCGTTAACGGCGTGACACCTGACAAAGAGCGGGTAAAAAAAATAAACCTGCCGGGACTTTACCAAGCCGCCGACAAGCATATGATAACCTCCATTATCGCCTTCGCCCTTGAATCCGCAGGAATATATGATCCTGCCTTCACACAGGCAAAAGGAAAGGCAATCCGGAAGGTTGCTGCAATGGATATTGACAAAGCACTTCTTTTTGAAAAGCTTGAAAAAGAAAAAATATGGTATATGCCGCTGAAAGGCACTGTGATCAAAGATCTGTACCCGTCCTTCGGTATGCGGCAGATGTCCGATTTTGATATTCTTTTTGACAGCAGCTATAACAATAAAATCAAGGAGATCATGTTGGATCTTGGTTTTACAACAGAGCATTTTGATGAGGGCAATCACGATGTTTATTACAAACAACCTGTCAGCAATTTTGAAATGCACACAGGATTATTCTCACCCAAGCAGCAACAGGAAATCTATCACTATTATCAGGATGTCAAAAGCCGTCTGATTAAAGATGATGACAATCAGTACGGCTATCATTTCAGCAATGAAGATCTGTATATTTATATTACCGCACACGAATACAAGCACTTTTCTTCCGGCGGAACGGGGCTGCGTTCTGTACTTGATACTTATCTGTTCATGAAAAAGTATGGTGATCAGCTTGACTACGATTATATTGCGGCAGAAACCGAAAAACTCGGTATTCGTGAATTTGAGCAAAGCAACCGCCGTCTTGCTGTAAACCTTTTCGGCGGCAAAAAGCTTACCGACGAAGATCAGAAAATGCTTGAATATATCATTTCTTCCGGAACCTACGGCACATTGGTAAACAGTGTGCAAAACAGACTCAATAAATACGGAAACGGAAAAACAGCCAAAGCAAAATATATCATACACAGATTATTTATCCCCATGGAAGACATAAAAGTTCACTATCCGTTTTTTTATAAGCACAAAATACTTCTCCCGGTTCTGTTCTTTTACAGGATCGGAAAATCGCTTACAAAGGGAAAGATAAAAACTAAAACAGAACTGAAATATCTTTGGAAAAAGAACGAAGACGAAAGGAGCAAAAACTACAAGTGAATTCTTTAAACAATGCTGCGGCAAATGATTTCAAAACAAAATCAGTCCGGGAGCGTATTCGTGAGGAAATAGAAACCATCGTCAAGGAGAACGATATTGACAGAAAAAGATTTTATGAATATTCTAAGTTTGCTTATTCCGATGTCCTTAAACGATTTTATTACAGCTTTGCTGACTATGAAGCCTATCCGTATGACCCCAGGAACGGTTTATATTACTGCTGGCTTCATTTTCGCAAAGAGTTAAAAATCACTGCATCCATCAGATGCTTCAATTTTGAATGGTCGGCAAATCTTCAGAAACTCAAACATCTTATGCCTGATGTCAAAGACAAAAAACTGTATCTCATACTGTCAGAAAACTGGGTATATGAAGGCTATATTGATGAGATTATCAGCGTACTGAACGAAACAGATATGCTGCTGGAAGATTTTTATATTGTATCCCCAAAATACGACTGGTTCGTATCCTATTGTGATGACGGGGATTGTGCTGTCATTTACCGAAAATAAAATGAAACGCTTAAAAGAGGCTGTGGCGTTCCTCTTTTAAGCGTTTTTTGCATAATTGAATTTCAGCGGAAAATAGTCCTGTTCGGTCACGCACCGTCGGAAAGCTGTCGGCAAAGGATATTCCTTTTGAAGTTCCTGCGGCGACACCCAAAGGAAACGGCTGTTTTCCTCCCTGACTTTCACAAGATAAGTCTTCATATACCAGTCGATATGCGTAAAAGCGTGTTTTGCTTCACCAATAGGAGAAATCTCTGTAAATGTCAGCTGCCATTCCTTTAATATATTTTTAATTTCTTCCTCTGTGCAGAATCCGTCTGTGTTCGGCAGCTGATACATACCTGACAGCAGACCTTTTTCGGGTCTTTTTTCGATTGCTGTTTTGTTGTCATCCGTCACTAACAGAAAGACCGTTTTTTCCTGTTTTTTGCGTTTCAGTTTTTTAATCCGCACAGGAAGTTCCGCTGTCAACTCTTCTTTGTAAGCAATACACTCACTTCGGACAGGACATTTCTCACAATCGGGTGTGCCGTTCGGCAGGCAGACAATCTCTCCCAGTTCCATCAGTGCTTCGTTGAACATTCCCGACCGCTCGGGCATGATTTGCCGCAGCAGATTATCGGTTTCTTTCTTGGTTTCGGGCAACAGTACATTTTTACGGCTTCCTGTTATTCTTGCCATTACCCGCAGCACATTTCCGTCCACAGCAGTAACTTTTTCGTTAAAACAGATAGAAGCGATCGCTCCTGCTGTATACTCCCCGACTCCCGGCAATTTCAGTAATTCTTGGTACGAATCGGGAAATGTGCCGCCATAGTTCTGCATGATCATTTTCGCTGCCTTTTTGAGATTTTTGGCACGGCTATAATAGCCTAAGCCCTCCCATAGCTTCAGCAACTTTTCTTCGGAAATCAGGCTCAGGCTCTTCACATCGGGAAGTTCCCGCATAAAAATTTCATAATATTTTTTAACCGCTTCAATTCTGGTCTGCTGTAACATAATTTCGGATATCCATACATGATATGGCTGTCGGTCACTGCGCCAGGGCAATTCCCTTTTATTTGCTTCAAACCAATCCAGAAGCGGTCTGACCATATTTTGCAACTGTTCCTGCCTCATGCTGATCTCCTGTAAAATAATTGATCCGGAGCGTTTATGCCCCGATCTGTTCCATAATAAACGGAACTACATCTTCGGGGTTGATATTCAGCACAAGGGCAAATTCATCATGGAGAAGCTTTTCCGCCTGTTTCAGTACTGCTTCATCTGCTTGATGGAGATGTCTGCCCTTTTCTTCTTGTGTAATTTTGTGTGCATGAAGTGTTTTTATCAGCCGGATCAGCTTTTTCCTGTCACCCTCATTGACGATCTGCTGATATTCCGCCTTACGCTGATTTTCATCTTCGATCCAGATCGTTACTTCCTCAGGAATCGAACGGATCATCCCATAGATTTCCTCGGCAGAAAGTATCTTTTTCATTTTCGCTGTCAGATTTTCATTCTTTGCAGGCACAAAAATGGTGGAATTCTCATCATATACCGGACGCAGCACCAGATAATCGACATATTCTCCTCTGATTCGTTTCTGTTCTGTTCCTGTGATTCTGCATACGCCCTGTGTACCGTACAATACGGTATCGCCTACACCAAACATTCAAATA
>CACYDD010000306.1 GCA_902773065.1 uncultured Ruminococcus sp.
AACTGTAACTGTTTTTGAAGTTGTCACCGTTGTACCTGTAGTGTCTGTTGCGGTAACGGTAATTTCATAAGTGCCTGCTGCGGACGGTGTCCAGACAGCCGTTGAACCGTTTGATTCAATCGTTGAGGAGTCAACGCTGAATGTATATTTTACATCACCGAATGTATTTTCTGTTTCGGCAGTAAGTGTTACACTGTTTCCGAAGCTTAGTAAATCTGAAACATTCAGAGAAAGTGTAAATGGCAATTCAAGCAAGCTGTTATTAAGGAACTTCTTGGAAGAACCGCCAATATCAAGCCCTTCTGTATTTTTCCCCGGATACCTATTATCTGTATTTTTTGTATCTACAAAGATCACTTTACCGTTGACTAAATCATCGGGAACTTCAATTTCATAATAGGAACCTGAAATGTTTGTCATTGCAGGAGCTTGTTTCCACGGTTCATTTTCATTACTACCATCATAAATATAGGCACAAACAGTATTCCAACTGCTGTAATTCGTTTTATCAAAGTAAAGCTTTACAGTTGACTGTGGGTCTTTCTTTGTATAAATATAAGTCGCAGTTGTGATTGAACCGTCTGACCGTGTACCCGAAAGTGTTACTGTAATATCATTGCCATATGCTGTACCGGAACCAATCGTAATTGTTTGTCCGTTTGTATAAGAAGTTGAAGCACCCTCGGATTCGGATGTTGTATAGGTTGGATTGGCTACATCGGTTGCGTACAATGTAACTTCCAGAGTTTCATCTTTAAATGATGTACCTGTTGCCGGAACAGCTGAAACACTTCCTGTTACAGAACTATAGTCTTCCCATTTGTTACCATAGCTGAACTTCTTTGAAGAATTGTCAATTTCAAGTCCCGGTTGTTTGTCGGCAGGGTATCTGTCGTTTGAAGAACCATTATTTGAGAAAATCACTCTGCCATTTTCTTTGAAATCATCGCTAATTTTAAGCACATACAAACCATCTGAAGTTTTTTCTATTAACGCTTTGCCCGGCCAAGAACCATTCATTTCTTTCGCCGTGCCACTGCTTTTGTCATATATATAGGCACACACCTTACTCCAGTTGTAATTGGAATTATCAAAATAAATGAATACATCTTTCGTGTCTTTCTTTGTATAGGTGTAAACTGCCTTTGTGGTGTTTCCGTTTGACTTTGTGCCGGAAAGAGTAACAGTAACGGTTGAACCTTCTTCTGTGATGTCACCAACAGTAATAGTTTGTCCGTCTGTATAAGAACCCGAAGCACCTTCGGAAGTTTCATATCTGGCATTGGTTACACCGCTTGCATTTAGTTCAAGTGTCAGGTTATCTGTAAACAACGTGCCTGATGAAACAGAAGCCGAAACCTTACTATTATCCAACTCAGATCTGTAAATAACTGCTATACCGGAAGAACCGACTGTACCGGATATGGTAGTTGAAGTAACTGTAAAGGTATTGCCTGTAATTTCATCTTTATATGTACCCGGAGCAGCATAACCTCCTCCATTCACAACACTAACCGTACCTCCGCTGCCACTGCCTTGAACAATAACAGCACCGCCGCCTTGACGGGTAATGACAGCACAGCCATTACTACTTTGATAATAATCCAGTTTTTCACCCATTGCATTGTGGAAATGGTTAACTGCCGCCACCTCTGCACTGGTAAAGTGTGTACTTCCCTTTACACCGGATTTAATATCTTCTTTATCTTTCACTTCCTCACCTGTCGTTGAAACCGGACGTGAAAAATATAAAGATGTTGCATTTGCACGACTTGCCACAACCGCATATGCACGGTCAATTTTATTTTGGCTGATATTTTTTGTCCAACCGCCTTCCGAACTTGTATTAGAATAGGTATCGTGACTTTCACCCCAATACACTAATTTGCTTGAACTCACACCCCTGTATGCCCAATTTCCGGTTGTCGTTGGTGCAGAATTATTGTTGAAAGCACTTAAAACACCTGCTCCATAGTCGCTGTCTGTAACACTCATATAATCAGAGTACTCTTTCATCAACGATTCATTTCCCGAAGTACGGTCATCGGAACCGCCAAGAATTTCACCGTAATTATAAAGTCCGTTATTCGCCAAAACCTTTGCAAAGAAATCGTCACCCTCACTGGGAAGACCGATATGCTTTACTGCATCCCAACGAATACCGTCAACACCGACTTCCTTAAGATTATTTACATACTTTGTAACTACCTGCTGAACATCACTGTTTTCAGTTGCAAGGTCAGGCATACCTATATCGCAATGAGTTACCTGATTACGATTTGTCCAATCTACATTCTTTTTAGCAGTACTATATGTATGATCGTGCCAATATTCACTATTAATGCTTTTGAACTCTTCTTGCTGATGATTTTCCGCAAGATGGTTGGCAACAACATCAACAATGACCTTTATGCCATATTTGTGAGCTTCATCACAAAGAGATTTGAGTTCTTCTTCGGTACCGAGTCTGTTAGTTTCGATACGGAATGCAACCGGCTGATAGAGCCAATACCACGTTTTACTCTCGCCAACGCCTTTCTGCGCCGGTGATGTCTGAACAGAAGTAAATCCTGCCTCTGCAATATTCGGAAGCTCTGTTTTAATGTCATTGTACGTCCAGTTAAAACAATGAAGAATCGTGCCTTTCTGAATATTGTCCATAAGACCGTAATCGTAACTTTCACTACTACTGCTTGCGGCATCTGCCTCCGTTGAAGCGCCAAATGTTCCTCCAAGTCCCGTAAACGTAGTTGCCAACAGTGCCGCAGAAAGACAGATACTTGCGGCTTTGGCACGTAAACCATAACGGCTTTTTTGTGCTTCGTTACTCATAAAAATCACACTCCTTTTTTATTTTATTGTTGTTTTTAATGATTTCCGAACAGAGTACAACTTTGTTTATTTTATTTTTTATTTTATCATTATAATAAGAGTTTTGTAAAGAGTTTTATATTCACTTTTTACTTCTTTCTTTTACTATCCACTTATTTTTTGTTGATAAAATTCAATTTATCATTTTTTGATTTTATTAACCAACTTCGGTATCGGTATTGATTTTGTTTTCCTTTTTTCTGTTTTTTATGATATAATATAAAAAAGCTTTTCAGTTAATATTTCCAAAGTTGAAATACCTCATTTTTATCATATAATAGAAAGGTTTTGATTTTAATGGAAAATATCTCGCCCGATTTTCAAAGTTTGATTTATTTGCTTTACTGTGCTGTTAACAATAAGACAGCAGACATTGAAAAATTGAAAAATACGGATTTTAATAGGCTTTTAAAAATTGCCAAAGATCATAAAGTTGCGGCACTTGCCGAAGTTCCGCTCGAAGCATATTTTAAAAGTGAAACACTTCTTTCTGACGAGCAAATAAAACATTGGAAAACCGAAAAGCTGAACGCGATTCGCGTCAATATGCTTTTCGACGCCGAAAAAACTAAAATTTTAGATTTATTGGAGAAAAATAAAATTTGGTATATGCCGCTGAAAGGCTGTCTTTTAAATCGGTACTATCCGGAATACGGTTTAAGACAAATGGGAGATGTTGATGTTCTCATTGACAGCAATCGCACAGAAGATGTCAGGGATATAATGAACCAAAATCGTTATGAAACGGATTCATACGGTGAGTGTCATCACGATTCCTATAAAAAACAGCCGTTTTATACCTTTGAAATGCACAGAACGCTTTTGTTAACAGTGAATCAAACGTGGAATCGATACTACGATAATGTCAAAGAAAGATTAATTAAAGTGAACAGCAAAAATTATGAATATCGTTTCAGCAATGAAGATTTTTATCTATTTTTCATTATACATTCCTTAAAACATTTTAATGGCAACGGAACAGGAATCCGAACACTTGTTGACATATATCTTTACACGCAGCAGACAAAGTTGAACTTTGATACTATCAAAACAGAGCTTAAAAAGCTAGGTATTTCTAATGAAGAACAAGCGATGAGAACGCTGTCCGAGAAAATATTCTCTCCCGGCTCACTCGAAATGTTTCCACTGCTTGATGAATCCGAACGCGATATGCTGAATATTATTTTACATTCGGGCGCATATGGAAATTTTAAAAATAAAATAACAAACGATTTATCTGCTATATCCGGCAGAAATGCGAAATTAAAATATGCTTTGAAAAGAATTTTTATTGTTCCGGAAATATATAGTATCAAATATCCGTTTTTATATCGTCACAAACTGACAAGACCTCTTTTATTTTTTGTACGGCTGTACAGAGGAATGACAAAAAGCAGAAAAAAACTGATCAATGAATGGAAATTTCTTAAAAACTTAAACCTCAAAAGATGTAATTGAAAGATTTTTTGCTATTAACCTTTTTTAACACCAGTTTCCAAGTTTTAAAAAAATAAAAAAGTGAATTACTCTCCAAAAGGTGTAAAATGGTAAGTGACCAAACGAACCGTTTGTAACTTGAAAGGGAGTAATTCACATGAAAGCATTATACACCCAAGCAAGTATTATAGGCAAGCTCAAGAAAGCATTTTTTGAAATATTTTCGGACGAAGGTAAAAATACGAAAAAGCATTTGTTTGATTTGTTGGTATCTATCTTGTGTCTTAACGGATTCCAAAGCATAAAATACAGCTTTTGAAGATTCAGGAAAGAATCCTCAAGTACGATAATTTATGATATTTCTCTGTGAAATATATGACACATTTCTATACTGACAA
>CACYDD010000307.1 GCA_902773065.1 uncultured Ruminococcus sp.
ATCTCACGCTTCCTGCTGATGAACACCTATGTGGAAGTGGAATCGCTGTTCCAGAGCGGCGAAGGCTACATCGCCATCATCGTGGCTCTTGCTTATATGGTAGTTTCAACCGTTATCGGCTGTCTGGTCTTCAACCGTAGTGAAGTAAAGTGAAAATCAGGTAGCAGATGTGGCGTGAGGAAGTTTATACACGAGAGACGCTTGCCGGTAAAATTTGAAAAAACATTTTCATAGGTCAAAAAATATGTTATAATATAAAATGAATTATCCTGACAGAAAGGCGTTGATAAGAATGAGTATGGGAAAAATCCTTGTTGTTGATGATGATATCAATATTTGTGAGCTTCTCAGACTGTACATAGAAAAGGAAGGATATGAAGTGGTGATCGCCAATGACGGCGGTCAGGCGGTAACAAAATTCAAAACCGAAAAGCCTGACCTTGTCATGCTGGATATCATGCTTCCCGTTCTTGATGGCTGGCAGGTTTGCCGTGAGATCAGAAAAACATCGCAGTGTCCGATCATTATGCTTACCGCAAAGGGTGAGGTGTTTGACAAGGTACTCGGTCTGGAGCTGGGGGCAGACGACTATGTGGTAAAGCCCTTTGAAACAAAGGAAATCGTGGCACGTATCAAGGCAGTTCTCAGAAGAACCAATGACCAGAACCCCGCAACACAGGTGCAGAGTTCACAAAAAGAAGTAAGCTTTGACAAGCTGGTGATCAACCTTACCAATTATGAACTCAGGGTCAATAACGAGCAGATCGATACACCTCCCAAGGAAATGGAACTGATCTATCATCTGGCAAGCAACCCAAACAGAGTTTTTACAAGAGATCAGCTTCTGGATGAAGTGTGGGGCTTTGACTATTACGGAGACTCCAGAACCGTTGACGTTCATGTCAAAAGACTCAGGGAAAAACTCGAAGGCGTGTCAGATAAATGGGCACTCAAGACCGTATGGGGAGTAGGTTATAAATTTGAGGTTAAAGAATAAATTTTACGCCAGAAGATCACTTTTCAGAAAATATATGAACGTCAGCGTTCTTATCGTTTTTTTCAGCTTTCTTGTTCTCGGTACGATCCTTACCCTTGCGATTTCCAATTACTGGACAGCAGAAAAGCTGGAGGTGCTTGACAGCCGTGCCGAAAATGTCGCAAAATTTATTAAAGAGGATGTGTCCATCAATCAGCCGATCACAGCGGATGCTACACGCACACTGACACTGAATAATGTAAAGGAAATTGATAAATTCCTGAATTTCTTTGCCAGTGAAGTCGGCGGCGATATTGCCATTACCGATGTCAGCGGAAAGACACAGATCGCTGTTAATGCGGTCGACAGCAAACCAAAATATTCCTCAACGGTAGAGGAAGAAAAAAAGGGCGAAAAGAACAGTGATGATGAGGAACAGCAGAACAGCGGAGAAGAAGAGTTTGAAGAAGAGTATGTTGACGGCAGGATTCCGCTGGATGAAAGAATCGCTCCCGAAGTCATACAGCAGACGATAGAAGAAGGACAGTATTTTTCCAAAACGACGCTCGGAGGTATTTATCAGACGGAACGCTATGTAGCAGCACGGGCAATTACTTACAATAATGACAGGGATGTTATGGGCGTTGTGATCGTTACCACGGATGCGAGCGATGTTTCGATCTTTACGGATATGGTGCTGAAAATTTTTATTCTCTCTGCGATCGCTTCCCTTGGGGTTTCGATCCTTGCGATCGGACTTTTCTCCTATAATCTGGTAAAGCCGCTGAAACAGATGGCACAGGCGGCTAAGCAGTTTGCGAAAGGCGAATTCAGTATCAGAGTCAGCGAAACAAGCAATGACGAGATCGGTGAGCTGGCGGTTGCTTTCAATAATATGGCGGAATCACTTGCAACAGCTGAGGGAACAAGACGAAGCTTTGTTGCAAATGTGTCACATGAGCTGAAAACCCCTATGACAACGATCGCAGGTTTTATTGACGGCATTTTAGACGGAACAATACCGCCCGAAAAACATCAGTATTATCTGCATATCGTGGCAGATGAGGTAAAGCGGCTTTCCAGACTGGTACATTCCATGCTCAATCTTTCAAGAATCGATAACGGCGAGCTGAAAATCAATTACAAAAAATTTGATTTGCTTTCAGTGCTTGTTACGATTGTCATTACTTTTGAGCAGGAGATCGACAAGAAAAATATTGATGTCAGAGGGTTGGATAAGATCAGCCCGAAGAATATTTACGGGGATAAAGACCTGATTCATCAGGTGGTGTACAATCTTATTGAAAATGCAGTCAAATTTACAGATGAGGGCGGATATATTGAGTTCAATATCACGGAGAATGTTCTACAAACGGATTTCAGTGTAAAAAACAGCGGTACAGGTATCAAAAAATCCGAAATACCGATGGTATTTGACAAATTCTATAAAACCGATAAGTCCAGAAGCAAGGATAAAAAGGGACTGGGACTGGGTTTGTATCTGGTAAGAAGTATTATCCGTCAGCACGGCGGTGATATAACCGCTGAAAGCGTTTACAATGAATATACGGAATTTAAATTCTATATTCCGAAAAAAAATCCTAATGCAAAGATAAAATAAATATGGAGGTGATATTCATGTCCAATGAATTCGAGGAGAACAGCTACACACGATCCGACAACGAAGGATTTCATTCAAACAATACACGGCAGACAGAAACAAGCCGTCCGGAATATCCTCAGCAGCAGACTCAGTCTTATTATACACGTCCTCAGCCGGGCGGACAAAGACCGCCGTATCCGCCTCCTCCGAATGTTCCGCCCTATTATCCTCCGCCATACCCGATGTATGGTATGCCGCCCCGGAAGCCGAAAGGGTCGGGGGGAAAAATCTTTTTATGGTGTCTGTGTTCAGCAGTGGTGATCATCATTGCAGGCGTTCTGATTTTTACAGTAAGTTCGGGATTTACAGAAACCCAAACAGAAGAGAAAGAGCCGTCAGGCGGCAGCACAGTGGAGTTTTCTTACGGAGAGTCCTCCGATATCATAAAAGCTCCCGATGCCAATGCAAATCCCGACGGCCCGCAGATATCGGCAACCGAAACCCCGGAAGGTCAGTCGGAAAATACACAGACAGCGGCAAAAGTCTATGATAAAGCCGCGAAGTCAATCGTATGTATCACTTCCTATGATCAGGACGGCGATTATATCAGTTCCGCCGAAGGCGAAGGCTCGGGCATTATTGCAACAGAGGACGGTTACATATTTACCAATAGTCATGTTGTTGATGACAGCAAAAAAACAGGTGTGATGGTAACACTGGCAGATAATACGCAGTATCTCGGAACAATTATCGGAATTGATATCAAAACAGATATTGCCGTGATCAAGATTGATGCCGATGATCTTGTTCCTGCCGAATTTGCAGATTCAGATAAGGTAAAAGTGGGACAGGAAGCATTTGCCATTGGAAACCCCGGCGGTTCAGCATTTTCCAATTCGCTGACCAAGGGTGCAGTTTCTGCCCTGAACAGAATCCTTTCCGGCAGCGGCTACATCAAGTATATCCAGACCGATGCTGCCATTAACCCCGGTAATTCGGGCGGCGCACTGATCAATGAACATGGTCAGGTGATCGGCATGAATACAGCCAAGCTGGTAGCGACTGATTATGAGGGTATGGGTTTTGCCATCCCGAGCAACAGTGTTGTAGAGATCGCCAATAAGCTCATCAGATACGGTTATGTCAATGACAGGGGTACGCTCAGTATCGAAGGCAAGGATTGTACGCTTTATATGTCAAAAACGAATAATGTGCCGCAGGGTATGATGATCACAAAAATCAACAAGGACAGTCCGCTCTCGTCAACTGATGCAAAGGAGAACGATATCATCACTGCTGTTAACGATCAGACAGTCACATCCAGTGCGGAGCTGATCGATGAACTGAAAAAGTATAAGCCGGGTGATGAAGTGACCTTAAAGCTTTACAGACCGGTAAAGAATTCCAAGTCAAAGGGATATACCTTTGAAGTGAAAATTAAACTGAAAGCAGATACAGGTTCTGAATGATTTGTAGAATTTTGGAAAAAAATAAAAAAATTTCAAAAAAGGTATTGAAAAATGTTTTTTTTTATGATATGATTAATCTATAATAAATCAGAGTAAATCAACCCTTTGTTGTTTTTTCATTATCCCTTCCTTTTGCACAGGCGCAGTCAGAAATGACTGCGCTTTGTGTCTTATTACAAGCAACGTACTGTCAGGATCGCCATGATCATACCGCAAAGGTCGGCAGCGATCGCCGCAGGAACAGTATAGCGTGTTTTGCGTATGCCTGCCGCTCCGTAATAAACTGCTATGGCATAAAAGGTCGTTTCGGTTGAGCCGGCCATGACAGAGGCGGTTTTTCCGATCAGGCTGTCGGGTCCGTATTTTTCAAGTATGGAGGAAAGAACGGCATAAGAACCGCTTCCCGAAACAGGACGGATCAGACCGAGAGGCAAGACCTCCTGAGGGATTCCGACAGCATTACAAGCCGGAGAGAGCAGGCTGCATATGATTTCAAAAAAGCCCGACGCATCCAGCATATTTACTGCAAGAACCAGACCGATCAGAGACGGAGCGATCGAGATCAGAGAACCGATACCGTCTTTTGCTCCCTCACGAAAGCTTTCAAAAAGATCAACTTTTCTGACAGCACCGAAAACCACAATGAACATGATGACAAAGGGTACGGCATAGATACCGATCTTATCCATTCTGATTCCTCCTTTCGCCAAGGCGTGAACATAGCAGGGCGGCGGTAATGCCGATCAGGAGTGCGCAAAGCGATGTGATCCAGACATAGGGAAGGATCACATAAGGGTCGGCACTTCCGGCGGCTTGCCTTAATGCGGCGGCACTTGCCGGGATAAGCTGTACAGATGCCGTATTGATCACCACGAACATGATCATGGAGTCGTTTGGTTTGTCGCCGAGCCGGTTGGCTTTCTGCATTTCTTTCATGGCAGTGATTCCCAGCGGTGTTGCGGCATTGCCAAGCCCTAAAATATTGGCGGTGATATTGGCACTGACAGCCTGTATTGCTTTGCTGTCGGGACTGTAATCGGGCATGATGCGGCTGAGTACAGGCGAAAGAATACGGGCAATGATTTTGGTTAACCCGCTCTTTTCTGCGATCTTCATGATCCCTGTCCACAGGCACATCACACCTGCCATTGAAATGATCAGCTTTACACCCTTATCTGCCCCTTCGGTCACAGCGGCGGCAAGGTTGTCCATCTTTCCTGTAATAAACGCACAGACAACGCTTGCCATGATCATAAACAACCAGATATATCCTAACATTTTATCACTCCGGAAACAGAAAAATATTGTTTTTTGAGAAAACAAAATTCGACAAAAAACTACAATAACCGCATAAAATCGGTATTTTTGACGTACAAAAAAACAAATTTTTTTACATAAATTTGGTAATAACTTGAAAAAATACAAATAATTTCCTTTTTTTAGCATTTCTCTATTGACAAACCCATATTGTACATAGTAATATGAAGTTACACAAAAACGGTATCGGTCTGATGGAACAGTTAGTATAAAGTGTTGATCAGCCAAGGGAGGTTTTTATCATGAAAGCAATCGGATGCGTAAGGAAAATTGATCATCTCGGAAGACTGGTTCTTCCGGCAGATCTCAGAAAATCTATGAAAATTGTTGACGGTGAAGATTCGGTAGAGTTCTTCGTTGAAAATGACAGCATTATTATCAAAAAATATTGCCCTGCGTGTATTTTCTGCGGCTCAGCCGATGGCATTATCAATTATAAAGACCGTAATGTGTGCGAGTCTTGTCTGAATGATCTCAGAAACAGCAAATAATTTTTTTATACAGCAAAACTTTATGGCCCTGCAATAGAATAGAAAATAAACCGATACCGTGGGGATGAGCAGCAGCTTGTCCCCGTAATTTTTTATATGGAGAAATATTATGACACTGAAAGAACTTTTTAACAATCATAAAACCGTACTGACGGACGGCGCAATGGGAACGTATTATTCACAGCTTACGGGAAATGAAGCAGAGCTTTGTGAAAAAGCGAATGTGACTTCCCCCGAAATCATTGAAAAAATCCATAACGAATATATCGCTGCCGGTGCAAAACTGATCAGAACCAATACCTTTTCGGCTAACAGTATCACGCTGGGCGTGACGCATGAGCAGCTGGGAGAAATTATCCGCAGTGCCTATCAGACAGCGGAAAAATGTGCAGGAGAAAAAGCGGTCGTTTGTGCCGATGTCAGTGCAATTTACGACAATTCCGACAACAGCTCTGATGTGATAAATGAATATCAGTTTATCATTGATACATTTCTGGAGGCAGGCGCACAAAGCTTTATCTTTGAAACGCTTTCCGAGCTGGAGGCTGTTCTGCCTGCCATCGACTATATTCTAAAGAAAAAAGCCGATGCGGAAATTATTGCCTCCTTTACGCTTCTGCCTGACGGTTTTACCCGTTCGGGTCTGTCAGTGGAAAGGCTGCTGGATTCGGTCATTGCCAACCGTGATAAGTTGATTGCCGTAGGTCTTAACTGCGGCAGCGGTGCTGTGCAGATGTACCCGAAGGCGGTACCCTTTTTCACTTATATTCGTGAGCATACCGATTTATTCACAATCGTGATGCCGAATGCAGGTTATCCGTCCATCGTGAACAGGAGAACAGTTTATCATTCTGCCCCGTCCTATTTTGCAAGACAGACAGCAAGGTTTATACCGCACGGTCTGGCAGCTGTGGGCGGCTGCTGCGGCACAACACCGGAATATATTCGACTGCTTGCGGAATATCTCAATAACGGAAAAATTGATTCCGTCAAAGAAATATTCTACCATTTTTCCGACAGGAAGCCGCAGTCGGTATCTTCTTCCAAAATCACCGGTGACAGGTTTATTATTGCTGCCGAACTCGACCCGCCTTACAGCTCCGATTTCAGCAAAATGATCGCAGCTGCGAAAATTCTCAAAGACAGCGGCGTTGACATGATTACGGTTTCGGATTCGCCGCTTGGTCATGCAAAGGCGGATTCTGTTGTCTGCTCGGCAAGAATCAAGCGTGAAGTCGGGATCGATACCCTGCCGCATATCTGCTGCCGTGACAAGAATATCAATGCACTGCGTTCCATTCTTCTGGGGGCGCACAGCGAGGGAATCCGTTCCGTGCTGGCGGTAACAGGCGACCATATTGCAGAAACAGACAGAGGTGTGATCAAGCCTGTGTTCAATCTGGATTCAACAAAGCTGATGACGCTGATCGGTGAGCTGAACGGGTCTGTCTTTGCCGATTCGCCTATCGCGATCGGGGGAGCATTTGACCCTGCCGCACCGAGGGCAGAGTTCGCACTGAAACGCCTTGATAAAAAAATATCCCACGGTGCAAAGTTTGTGCTGACACAGCCTGTATTTACCGAAAAAGCCATAGAATGTATCAAGGAAGCAAGCCGGAAAGATGTAAAAGTGCTGGCAGGCATTATGCCGATGGTGAGTTTCAGGAATGCAAGCTTTATGCAGAATGAAGTACCGGGAATGGTGATACCCGATGAGCTTGTCAGCCGTTTTACGCCTGAAATGAGCCGTGAAGAAGCCGAGGAAGTGGGAATCGGCATAGCCGCCGAGCTTGCGGAGAGAATACGTCCGTATGTTGACGGTTTTTACTTTATTACGCCGTTCAATCGTGCCAATGTGATCAAAAGCGTAATTGAGCGGTTAAAAGATCGCAGGGTGATATAATGCTTACCGAAAAAGAGAAAATGCTCAGGGCAAAAATGTATATGCTCAAGCTTGCAGGCGGCATCAACCCGATCGACGGGACATCTGTTTCCGGGGACAGTGTAGTTACCAACGAAAGAATGAAAAACTGCTTTCTGTATATTGCGGAAGTGCTGGACAATGCCGCCAACGGCGATATCAAAGCACCGAAGCCGAAAAGAACTTCTTCCAGACTGCCGTTTTCTGTGGATGAGTCATTACTGGATAAAATATCTGTATCGGAAGAACCGCAGGCA
>CACYDD010000308.1 GCA_902773065.1 uncultured Ruminococcus sp.
AAGAGAAGCCTTTACTACGCCAATGCTTCTTTGGCTGCCTAAAATCGTTCGTTCAAATTGTGTCAAGTAATATTGACAATTTCAAATATAAAGACGAAAAAATCTGTGTGTACGACATCTCTTTATGAAAATTATTGTTACAGTTTAAAATTGATTTGAAATATGATATAATATATATTATTTAATATTGCTTGCAAATCGCAAAGTTCAAACAGAAATTTTTTGAATAGAAAAGGATTGCTAATTATGAGCGAATTGATACAAAGGATCGGAATATCGGTATTCATTCAGATCGTAATAGAGTGTTGGAACAATGTATTTCTTCTGATCATGTTTTTTTCGATCATTATCGGAAAACTGCATGATGGAAGTGCGAATTTTACGAGCAAGGTCAAAATACCTCTTACAAACGAGATCCTCATATTTTATATAGTGATATTTCTATATAATGCTTGTGACATTCTGTGCGCCTCGTCAAGAGGTGATACAAGCACATATGGTTTTTATATGAATAGGATTTCGGAATTCGCATATGATGTTATGGGAGCTTTTCAGACACTTTTTTTCTTGCAGATAATCAAAAAGCATATAGCCGAAAAGAAAGGACTTGACAGGCTGAGAAAAGTAATATTTTCGGTTCAGCTTTTACAGATACCATCTCTTTTCTTGTTGGCAGTCACACCATTTACAAATGCACTTTACTATTTTGACGACCAGAATTATTATCATCGCGGACCGTTCTATGATGTATGGAACTACATCACGATCATTTCATTTATTTTTATCATAGCAGTATACATTGCCTTCCGAAAAAAAACAGACCGTTTTCTTGGTCAGATTATCATTACTGCCTCTGTGATTCCGATGATTTGTTTTATATTGAATTTTACTTATACCGGAATTAGTTTTAATAATATCTCTGTAATTTTTACGACGTTGATCATATTTATGCTGTATGAAAAGCATAAAACTACCGTTTCAATACAAAATGCCCGTGAGCTTGAAAAGGTACAGACACAGCTTGCCGAAAGCCGGCTTGCCCTTGAACGCAGCAAAAATGAAACGCTCATGGCACAGATACAGCCGCATTTTATCAATAATTCTCTTATGGCACTGCGTTCCCGCTGTTCTGATTATCCGGAAATTTATGAGAGTATCACGAACTTTTCACGCTATCTTCGTTCTAATTTTGAAGCTCTTGGCGATACAAGGCTGATTTTGTTTGAACAGGAAATGGAAAATATCGAAGCCTACCTTGCACTTGAAAAGCAGAATTTCGGAGAACGTCTGCAAGTGGAATATGACATTGACTGTGATGATTTTCTGATTCCTGCACTATCCGTTCAGCCACTGGTGGAGAATGCTGTCCGTCACGGTGTGGCAACCTATGAAAAGGGCGGAACGGTACAGATCAGCGCCCACAGGGCAGGAGGAAAGGTCATTATTGAGGTGATTGATGACGGATCAGGCAGAAGCAATATTACCGAGCAGCAAACAAAACGCAAGGGAATCGGCATTAAAAATGTCCGTGCAAGACTACACTCAATGAGTAACGGTGAGCTTGAAATTATCAGTGGCGAACACAGTACGACCGCAAGAATCACCGTTGCCAATGTACAAAGTATGGGAGGTACACAATGATTACATTATCTGTAGACGATCAGCGGGAAGTAACGAATTTGATGAAGAAAATGCTGACAAAAATTGACCCGAAGGGTACGCATATGACGGCTGCCAATATGGACGAGGCATTCGCATTGCTGTCCGATGAGGTGCAAATCATTTTCCTTGATATTGAAATGCCAGGTCTGAGCGGTATTGAAGCTGCCGATCTTCTGCAAAAGCGGTATAAAAAGCTGAATGTAGTATTCGTGACAGGACATCCTGAATATTCCTTTGTGGCGCACGGTGTTCATCCGAGCGGATTTCTGGCAAAGCCTGTTGATGAGCAGGATATTCGGAGGGAACTCAGGCATTTGCGGTTTTCGATAGAAGCGGTGAAAAGTCCGTTAAAGGTACAGTGCAGCCCTTTTGCAATGTTTGTCGGGGATAAGCCGTTTGATTTCAAGAGTGACAGGACGATTGAGTTGTTTGCCTATTTGGTATATAAAAACGGTGCTTTCTGCACCAATGGTGAGCTGCTTGCTGTCATGTGGCAGGGTAATACCGACAAGCAAGGGCGGCTCAGGCAGCTGATTATGGATATGCGTGAATGTCTGAAAGAAATCGGTGCAGAAGATGTGATCATCAAAAAGTACGGCAAGGTCGGATTAAATATCCATACTCTTGAAATTATGGGCAATACATCTAAAATTGAATGTCAATTCGGCTGGTTTTTATGAAATTTGTAGAAAATAAATTTTAACTCCTAAAAAATGGATTTTGCGAACGGTTCGTGAACACTGAGTATAGTATAATATTGTCAATCAAAGTAACCTCTTACTGAACTACTACTGCTTAGCAATATATTATTATTGCTGCATAAAGCTGTATGATTGTATATACTAAATATTTTAGGAGGGATAAGATGAGAGAAAGAATTATATCATTGATGCTTGCATTCATTCTTTCTCTGTCCATGGTTCCGGATGTTATGATAACGGAAGGTGCCGGGGTTGATCAATCCGAGTCTGGAGGGAACAGGAGAACAGTGGTGTCCGGACGAACGAATATGTCAAGCAGGGTTCCCGCTTTGCCAGGAACTTTGCAGGCACTGATCAATGAGATATCGGACGGTGAAAGCGGAACGGTCACACTTGACAAGGATTATAGTGAAAATATATACATTCCCGATAACAAGGATGTTACCATTGATCTGAACGGTCATTCAATTACTGCTGTTCGTGAAAACAGCGAAATGACCACACTTGATACGGTAGTTGTCTATGGTACGCTGACCCTCATCGGAAACGGCAGTATCAAAGCCGGAGATGTGACCAATGTACGTGGTGTTGATGTAACAAGCAATGCCGTATTCAATATGGAAGGCGGCACTATCGAGGGCTTTAATCTTACCGGAAACGGCGCAGGTGTTCAGGTGGAGAATAACGGTCAATTCAATATGAGCGGCGGTACTATTGAAAGCAATACTTCATCAAACTACGGCGGCGGCGTGTTTGTATATGATGGTAAACTAATTAGCATTACAGGTGGTAACGTAAGTAATAATACCGCAAAGTACGGCGGCGGTCTTGCTGTCAATCTTATGACCGATGGTCTTGAGCTTAAAGGCGGTACACTTTCAGGGAACAAAGCTGAGGATTTTGGCGGCGGTCTTTATGTTGATGCAAAGGGTACAACTGAAATTGAAGATATCACGATCTCAAAAAATACTGCTCAAAGAGGCGGCGGTGTTTATGTTCCTGCTTCCGGTATAATTAATATTGAAAGCGGAAAGATAGAAAATAATAAAGCCGAATTGTACGGCGGTGGAATCTACGGAACTACATCGTCCAAAATCAATATAAACGGCGGCAGCGTTGAGAAAAATCATGCCGAAATCGGCGGCGGTATTTATACATCTTACAAATCGACGGTTACCGTTAAAGACGGCGCTATTTCGCAAAACCTTGCCGATACGCAGGGTGGCGGCATTTATCTTGCCGGTGAAAATAACGGCAATCGCTCCACTCTTAATATGGAGGGCGGAACGATTAATGCAAACGAGATTTTAGCAGAAAGCAGTACACGCTACGGTGCAGGCGTCTGTGCAGCGGCAGGTTCTGTGATTAATGTTAGCGGCGGTACTATTTCAAATAATAAAAATGCCGCATACGGCGGCGGTATATATTCGTACAACGACACTACATTGAATATTTCCGGCGGATTAATTAGCAATAACAGCGTAACCTCAGCCGGCGGCGGAATATATACTTATACTTATTGTAAGCTTACAATGACAAATGGTGAAATAAGCGGCAACAGTGCTTCCAACGGCGGAGGTATTTATGCAGATGTCAGTTCTACAATTAAAATTACCGAAACGTCGCTAATTACCGGGAATACGGCGACGAATAGTGGCGGAGGTATTTGTGGTAATGTCATAAATCTATATGTTACCGATGCAACAATCTCAAATAATACGGCGGGAGCAGACGGCGGAGGTATTTATGGAAATACCAACCAACGCACCTTTGTACTTGACGGAGCCAATATAGTAG
>CACYDD010000309.1 GCA_902773065.1 uncultured Ruminococcus sp.
GTCTGCGCTGATAGCAGTTGGTTCTCGGCTTTCTGTTATAGGAACCGTCTTTGTTGAAATTGCTGGTTCTTCTTCCTCTGTAGCCGCCCTTATCTCTGTAATTCGGCTTGTATTCAGGATCGGGACCGATCACAACATGACGCTGGAGGTTTTCTCCTTCACTCCATGAGGTAGCACCTCTTACCTTCTGAACGGCGGTATGGATAATTCTTCTTTCATATGGATTCATTGGTTCAAGTGATGTCTTTACACCTGTTTTGAATGCCTTGAAAGCAAGCTTTCTGCCGAGAATTTCAAGTGTTTTTTCTCTTTTTTCACGATAGTTTCCGATATTGATCGAAATTCTGTAATATTCGTTATCAACATGATTAGCAATCAGTCCTGCCAGATACTGGAGTGCGTCCAGTGTTTCGCCTCTGTGACCGATAATAAAGCCTACATCCTCGCCGTCTATATTGATGATCGCACCGCCTTCCACCTCTTCGGCTGTCAGTGTGAAATCTTCAATTCCCAGCTTGTATAGAATTTCTGTCAGATAGTTTTTTGCGGATTCAAGCGGTGTCAGCTCAACATAAGCCTTGATAATAGCAGGCTTTCCTCCGAAAAATAATTTCTTCTTTTCGGGCTGCTGAACAACTTCAACCTGTATTTCCTCACTTTGAAGCTCCTGGCGAGCCTTTTCTTCTGCTTCTTCGATCGTTTCCGCAGTGATCGTTACTTCTTTTCTCATTTCAGACTTCCCCCTTATCTTTTTCTGCCCTGATAATTACTGCTGCTGTTATTTTTTCCCGATTTTTTTGATTTCTGTTTTTTGCCTGAGCTTTTTCCTGATTTTTCCTTTGTTTCAGCATTACTGCTCTTTTCTGACGGAGCTACATAACCGGGTACATCTATATATTCGTATTTTGCTTCCTGTTCTCTTCTCAGCACAACTCTTTGCGCTTCGGCTTTCGCCTCCATAATACTCGGACTGTAGAATTTATTCATGATCAGCGACTGGAAAAATCCTAAAACAGTAGAAGTGATCCAGTAAAATCCAACCGCACCCGGTACACTGTATGCGATCCATGCAGTAAAAAGCGGCATCAGAAAGATCATCAGCACCATACAGCCCTGCATTTTTGTACCGTTGAGCAGCTGCATAATAAACATACTTGCTACAGAAGTCACAAAACAAAGAACCGGGATCAGCCACATCATTGACTGAAACGTACTCTGACTCGGCGTTGCAAGAAGATCAAGACCGACGAAATTGAATCCGTTGCTGAATTCGTTGATCTTATCCGCATCTGACGAACTGAAAAGTGCATTGCCGCTGCCGTCAACAAAATATTTCTGCAAAGAGCTGAAATATTTTACAATACTGATCTCGCCGTACTGGCTGTTGATACTTGTTCCGATACCCGGAAGAGCAGAAATACTCTGCAATGCCGAGCTGACTTTATCAGATGCAATATGAAGTGTATTCGTCAGCGGATTTCTGACTGAATAATACACACCGAACATGACCAGCATCGGTGCAAGCATCGGCATACAGCCGGCTGTAGGGCTTACATTTTCTTTTGCCATCAGCTTCTGTATCTCCTCGTTTGCTTTGACACGGTCATTTTTATATTTTTCCATAAGTTCCCGTTGTTTCTGCTGAAAACGGGCGTTTGATGCCATAGATTTCTGCTGTTTGACCGAAAAGGGAAATAGCAGAAGCTTTATTACAATGGTAAACAGTATAATTGCAACACCATAATTTTTCACGAGGTAAAATGCAAACCATAAAAGGTAACCAAAAATACCTCCGATCGCATTAAAAATGACTTCCATTAACTCAAATCAGTCCCTTCACCTTTTTCCTTATTCATTCTTCATACGTAAGCGACACCAATTTGTCTAATCAATTCTTTTTCTCATAAGAAATACGCTTTATCCTGTTCTTTTTTTCAGGGACAGGATCATATCCTCCATCTGCGAAGGGATTACAGCGCAGTATCCTCCATATTGTCAGAGCTGTTCCTTTCAAAGCTCCGAATCTTGTGATCGCCTCAATGCTGTAATTTGAACAAGTCGGATAATATTTACACTGAGGAGGCGTTTTTGAAGAAATATTCCTTTGATAAAACCTGATAAGCCAAATAAGCGGGCGCTTCATTTTAAAACACCCGCCTCTTTCAGCTCTTTTCTCATAGCACGCAGAATATCGCCTGTTTTTA
>CACYDD010000310.1 GCA_902773065.1 uncultured Ruminococcus sp.
AACGGAAACTATCAGCTGATAACCGAAATAGGCGAACGGGCTTTCGCAGGTTCCGGACTTAACGGAAAATACATATATACGTCTGATGTCTCATACGGTGAAGCTGCACTGATGTGCTGCGAAATCGTAGAACTTGAGGTACAGTCCGGAGTAAAGGAATTTACCAAATGGATGTTTGCGGAAGATAAAGAGCTTGAAACTGTCAGCCTCCCCGAAACGCTTGAGAAAATCAATGATTTTGCCTTCCGTGATACCAATATTTCTTCGTTGTATATCCCTTCATCAGTTGTTGAATGTGGACGTAATATCATAATCACACAGGGAAGCTATGACAGAAAGTATGAAGGAATAATTCTCGGACACAAAGGTTCCTACATTGAAAGTTACTGCAATGAGAATAATCTTATCTTCTCCCCTGTAGACTGAAAGGAGTGATAACACAATGATTAAGGTCAAGGTTACAAAGAATATCAACAGGTCAACCGGACTGATTTCGCTTACAATAGGTCAGATCGTAGCAATATGCATTGGTATTACAGTCGGTCTTATAACTTTTGCATTACTATATGACTATGTTGTTTTTGATGCCCTTATGTGGATTATCTTCTTTGAAATGTCAATTATCATAGGATTGGGGGCAATACGTCTCTATGATATGAATATGTTTCAGCTATTGGTAAAAATGTTGAAGGGTCCGGATAAGCGTCCATATTCAAATAAAAAAGGGGTGTTTGATGATGAGTTCGATATTTTCTGATCTTTTCAGAAAAAAGAGTCCCTTCAAAAAGACAGTAGTGGTGCCAAAAACGGCGCAGGATACCATTCCGTTCATCGAAGCCTATGACCACGGTCTGTTCCTTGTAGATGAAAACAAATATACCCTGATTTTTGCCTTTGAAAACATTGATTATGTTCTCATCCGTGACAGCGAACAGCATGAGATCTATGAGAAATACAAAAAACTGCTCAACAGCCTTCCGACCGATATTGAATATCAGGAATTTATAATGAATACTGAAATTGACATAGAAACTCTCCGGAAAACAGTTTTTCCGGCTGAAATAGTCAAGCGTTTCAGTGCGGAGCTGTATGATGACTACTGCAATGTTATGTCAACTTATGTTGAACAGACCACAGATGGAAGCAGTAAAAAAATAATGCTTATAGCTATGAGTTATCAGCCCCAGACACAGATTGATAGTGTAAATACCCTTTTCAGATATTATACAGATCTGAAAACATATTTTACAGCTATGAAATCCGAACCTCATCAGCTTCAGCCGATGGAAGTATTCTCTATTCTTCATAAATTCTACCATCAGTTTGACAATTCAGAATTTCTCCTGCCGAAGAATTTCCTGTCAAGGGGACATCGCATAAAGGATTACATAGCTCCTTCCCTTTTCAAGTTTACCGGCAAGCAGATCGAAATAGGAACATCCTTTACACGCATTTTCTTTGTCAAAAGATTTGACCGTGAGCTTGACGATACCCTGATCTATGATCTTCTTGACAATAATCGTAAAATTGTTGTTTCAAAGCATATCAGACGAATTGATAAAGCTGCTGCATATGAGCTTGTGAGGAAGAGAATATTTGATCTTCAGGGAAAAATCCAGAAACGCAAGGAAAAAAACCATCAGACAGGCACAGACTTCATCCCATTCAGTTATCTTGAAGCATTAAAGGAGCTGGAAGATCTTCAGAATCAGCTTTCAGACTCAAACTGCGAGCTATTTAACATCGGTGTTTTCATAGCCGTATCCGCAGAAACAAAAGAGGATTTAGAAGAGCTGTCAAAATACATAAAAGGTAAAGCACAGAATCATCAGGTACTTCTTGATGTACTTATGTGGCAGCAGGATAAAGCTCTTACAACTATTTTGCCTTTTGCAAACAATCAATTCACGAAGAAGAATAATACAATCTGCACCTATCTCCTGTCTGATGCTGCTTCTATTCTTCAGCCCTTCTCCACAATAAATCATTTTTCCCAGAAAGGGATATGTTACGGTATCAGTACAAACTCCACAACAAACTCAGTCATTGTACTTGACCGTACCAGTGAAATGAATTCC
>CACYDD010000311.1 GCA_902773065.1 uncultured Ruminococcus sp.
ATTATAATTATAATACTTTTTGTATAATTTTGTTATAGGCAATTTCAACAAATATTACTAGATAGAAATTAGCAAAAAAGGCTGTACAAAACTGTACAGCCTTGATTGATTAAAGCTTATTGCTCGGCTCTGTGACACCATCGGGACGGTTGACATCATTTTCATTGCCGAAATAAATATTGTACCATAAAAGGAATACATAAATCGTCCATACCTTACGGCTGTTATCCTCTTTGCCGTTGAAATGGTCATCAAGATAGGAAACAATCAGCTCGGTGTTAAAGAATTTTTCCGCTGTTTCGGAAGTAAACATTTCTTTGACTCTTGCGTAATATTTCTCATCCTTGAGCCATACTCTTGTAGGAACAGGGAAACCAAGCTTCGGCTTCTGTGCCGTTGCCTTGGGAAGGTGACGGAGTGCCGCCATACGCATCGCATACTTTGTCGTACCCTTGGCAATACGGTATTTTGTCGGAATGGTTCTTGCTACCTTGAATACCTCCTTATCAAGGAACGGTACTCTCAGTTCGAGCGAATTCGCCATGCTCATTCTGTCGGCTTTGAGCAGAATATCGCCCACCATCCAGAGGTTGATATCCAGATACTGCATTTTTGTTTCTTCATCGTAATTCTTCACTCTGTCATAATATTTACGGCAAAGATCCTGAGGACGGGTAACGATAGAATTATCTTTCAGAATCTCTCTCTTTTCTTCGTCATCATACATAAATGCGTTTCCGATAAATTTATCCTCGGTTTTTCTTGCACCTCTGAGGATATATCCTCTGCCCTTGATATGCGGCCATTTTTTGGCTTTTCTTGCAAGGGAATATCTTACCTTTTCAGGAAGTATTTTCTGATAGGTCTTGAATACGTGCGGTTCATTGTACACAGTATATCCGCCGAACAGTTCATCTGCACCCTCACCCGAAAGCACAACCTTAACGTGTTCGCTGGCAAGCTTTGATACAAAGTACAATGCAATACAAGACGGATCGGCAAGCGGCTGATCCATCTGATACTGTACCTTCGGAACGGCAGACCAGAATTCCTCCGAGCCGATCAGATGTGTATGATGATCAACGCCTATCTCCTTTGAAAGCCCTTCCGCCCAACTGATCTCGTTATATCTTTCTCCGAAATCAAAGCCTACAGTGAAGGTTTTCTGGTCGGCAAAATAGGTGGAAACATAGCTTGAATCAACGCCGCTGGAAAGGAAACAGCCGAGTTCCACATCACTGATCTTATGGGCATTGACAGAATTTTCAAAAGCACTTTCTATCTTGTCGATCGCTTCATCAAGTGTCAGATCATTGTCAGGCTCAAAGGTAGCCTCAAAATACCTTGTGATTTTGACTTCTCCGTTTCTGAACCACATATAATGCCCCGGAAGCAGGCAGTAAATACCCTCAAAAAATGTTTCAGGCGGCACAACATACTGGAACGAAAGATAATTGTCAAGTGCTTTATAATTAAACTTCTTGACATATTTCGGATGTTCAAGAATACTTTTGATCTCCGAGCCGTAAATCAGTTCTCCGTCCACAACGGCATAGTGCATCGGCTTGATACCAAAGAAATCTCTTGCAATAAAGATTGAGCCATCCTTTGTATTATAAATCGCAAAGCCGAACATCCCCCTGAGTTTATTCAGCATTTTTTCTCCCCATTCCTCAAAAGCGTGTATCAGCACCTCAGAGTCAGTCTTCGTATAGAATTTGTATCCTAAACCAATCAGTTCCTCACGAAGCTCCTTATAGTTATAAATTTCTCCGTTGAACATCAGCACAAGGCTTTTATCCTCGTTATAGATTGGCTGATGACCGCCCTCGAGGTCAATAATACTAAGGCGTCGGAATCCCATAGAAATTCTGCTGTCCTTATAATAACCAACACTGTCAGGTCCTCTGTGAGTAATGACATCCGTCATATTTTCAAGAACCTTATCCCTGTCAACAATTTCTCCCGTAAAACCGCATAATCCGCACATTGAAACATTCCCCTTCCCCGGCGAGCCGCCGGTCCCAATTCGCGCTGTCGCTACCCTTCGGTCGCTCTGAACGCAACCTGATTAATTTACTTCCCGCGCTCCAAGTATAGAAAAACATAAATTTCTCTCCACGGCGAGCCACTGGTCTCTGTTTTGCACTCAAGTTCTTAATTCACACACATTCATCACCTCGCCATAAGCATTAACCTTAAGGCGCGGCATTAAAACTAATGAAATGCAATAAAGCAGAGCGCGAATCGACCGCGGAGGCACTCCGCATTGCATGAGTGTCTACTAATATTTTACACCATGTCACCTGTATTTTCAAGCCAAAAGAATATTTTTCGGTTTTCATCATTTTTTGAAGCTTTTCGTGCAAATAATGCAGCAATTTTGATATACTTATTATTATGTCGGTAAGTACAAAAAATAAGGTAACAATCAGTAAATTTAAAAATTAATTGACAAATTAACACTTAATGATTGAATTCATCGGCATTTTGATGTATAATTCCCTTGACAGTAATCGTCGGAGGTGTTGGATTTGAACCTTGCCGGAACAGCAAAGAAGCCGAACCCGGTCATAAATTTTTTTAATAACGACCGGAATTTCCGCTTTGTTTTTATCGGCTCTTTGCTTTTTGCTTCACTGAATATTATACGATTTTATTTTTATGTCATATGCGGTCTGTCAATGATATGGGGCGCATGGCTGTTTGTCAGCAAAATGATATACAGCCGCCGTGTTCTGAGGCTGAGAAACCGCAGGCTGATCTATTTGTTTTTATGCTCCTGCTTTCTTTCCTGCTTTCTGCATTTTCAGACGAACTTGGCAGTCAATGTGTATTATGTGTGCTGGATGGGTGTATGCTTTTTCCTGTTTTATGGTATTCATACAGGCAGAAGTAAAAACAGCTGTAAAAAAGAGGTACTTACTCTGTTTGAATTCATCAATTTTATAACCACTGTCATGATGATCGCAGGTCTTGTTCTTCTTGTATTGTTTCCCAAGGGCTTTGACATTGACGGCGATTCCTTTGCTATTCACGAAAACAGATTTGTCGGTATACTGTTCAATGCCAATGTAACAGCGTTTTATGCGATCATGGCGTTTATCTGCTGTAATATCATGTGGGCGATCCGTCATTCTTCCAGACAACTGACTTTAAAGTTTAAAATCTACTATATTGTCTGTATGCTGATCAATATCATATCCGTTTTCCTGTCGGATTCTAATGACTCTTTGCTGATGTTTATCGTCTATTTTTGCTTTATTGCGTTTTACATTATTTTTAAAGGCTATAAGCGGAGTATCATTGGTTTTATTTTCAGGCTCATGGCACTGATGCTTGCCTGTGTGGTAATTGCAGCAGCACTTCTTTCCGCAAGAACGCTTTTGCAAACAGGCGTTTCTCAGCTTCTCAGTATGTCAGAACCTGATGTACAGATTTCTACAGGCGTTACGGCTTCACCCGACGGTGAAGTTGTCATACGCCCCGACAACGAACAGAAAACAACCTTTGCCCACCAGAACAAAAACATCGACAGCGGCAGATTTGTAATCTGGAAACAATCTCTCGGTCTGTTCACAGAATTTCCGATCATGGGAATCGGAAAGGCAAATATCGTCGATTACGGCGAAAAATATCTCGGCGGTCTGAAATATACCGATTTTCACAATGGACTGATGACCATTATCATCAGCTACGGTCTTGTCGGTTTTTTCCTGTTCATGGTGCTTGCCATCACAGTGGCAAAAGCAATGCTGAAAGCCCTGTTCCGCTACTGCAAAGAGGTAAAAACGGACGGCAGAGTTCTGATGCTGATCATCGCCTTCTGTGCCGCTTACTGTGTTTACTCTATGTTTGAAGTCGCACTGCTTGTCGACATCTCCTACAGAGTTGTCATCTTCTGGCTTGTGATCGGTCTTGGCATGAGCTATGTATCTTCCTATGAACACAGTGCCCTTCTTGCCCACGACAACATTTCCGACCGCAGCCGCAGTATATACAGCACTGCCCGACGATCCGCCAAAGCCAATTCGTGTAACCATTCCTTTCGGTCACTACTTTAAGGATATATACTAAATTTAACAGAGGTGGTATCAATGTCTGAGCAAAACATCGAAAAAATAATCAATAATGCTGCTGCTTCTGTAGAGATGGAAGGCTATCACATTGATGAACAAAGCAGAAGCTGGTGCAGACAACTTATCAACCAAGAAATAACACTTCCTGAATATATTGCTTTAGTCAAACGGAAATCTGAGGTGACTGCATAATGTTTTATGATATTAATACAGTTGCATCCGATTGCTATGAAGGTACAGTATGTTTGATAAATAAATTTGATATCAAAGACAGCAAACAACTTTCTCAAGTTGAAGCTGACATTACATTTGCTAAATCAGCCAAATTAGAACAAACCCCCATAAAAGGCAATTTTGATATCTTTCATTACAAAAATATTCACAGATTTTTATTTGAGGATTTATATGAATGGGCTGGTCAATTCAGAACAATAAATCTCTCGAAAAAAGGAACTAACTTTGCAGATTATAAAAATATTGAAAAATATTGCGAAATGTGTTTTTCTGGTCTTAGCCGAATGAATTTTCTCAACAATTTAGCATTTGATAAGTTCATTAATGAAATTGTTGAATTGTACTGTACTCTCAATTTGATTCATCCGTTCCGGGAAGGAAATGGCAGAACTCAAAGAATTTTCATAGCACAACTCATCCGTTTTAATGGCTATGAAATCAATTTTTCTGATATTGATACAGATTACCTTATGATTGCAACTATTCAATCTGCACAGGGGATTTTTGACAATCTAAAACAAATTTTTAAGGATAATATAAAAAGGTAACTGATTATATTTATCGTGTACTAGGAGGTATTATTTATGAAAGACGGATTTATTCGTGTAGCGTGTGCTACTCCGAAAATAAAAGTGGCGGATTGCGCCCACAATGCAAAGGCAATTATTTCTCAGGCAAAGGAAGCAGCCGCAAGCGGTGCTTCCCTGATTGTTTTTCCCGAATTATGTATCACAGGCTATACCTGCTCCGATTTGTTTTTACAGCGTTCTCTGCTTGTTTCGGCAGAAAAGGCACTTGCGGAAATTATTGAGGAAACAAAGGAACTGGAATCCGTGATTCTTGTGGGACTGCCTGTTCGTGCCAACTCTGCTTTATATAACTGTGCCGCTGTTTTATGCAAGGGTGAAATACTTGGTCTTGTGCCCAAAAAGCATATCCCCAACTATTCCGAATTCTATGAAATACGTCACTTTACCCCTTTTTCAATCGCTCTTGAAAAAACAATATGCAGTCAGACTGTCAGCATTGATGCCGATACGATATTTTCCTGCACCTCCATGCCCGAATTCCGTTTCGGTGTTGAGATTTGCGAGGACTTATGGACTCCCGAACCACCGTCAGGAAAACTTGCAAAAAGCAGTGCTTTGATTATCGCCAATCTTTCCGCAAGCGACGAAGTGATCGGCAAGGCAGACTACAGAAGAATGTTAGTTAAATCTACCTCGGCAAGACTGCTTTCTGCCTATGTTTATACAAGTGCAGGGCTTGGCGAAAGCACGACCGACCTTGTTTTCTCAGGTCATAACCTCATATGCGAAAACGGCGCACTGCTTGCAGAATCAAAACGCTTTACAACAGGCATTACCTATGCCGATATTGATTTACAAAAACTGGAACATGAAAGAGCAAGAGCAAATACATTTGAAGGCGAAAATGACCTATACTTTACAGAATTTGACCTTGATGTAAAAGAGTTAGAGCTGAACAGGTATATCAGCAAAACGCCGTTTGTTCCCGAAAGCAAGATCAATCTTGACGAACGCTGTGAAGAAATCCTCACCATTCAGGCAACGGGACTTTCCACAAGAATTGAACACACTAACGCTAAGAGCGTTGTGATTGGTCTTTCGGGCGGTCTGGATTCCACGCTTGCGCTGATCGTTGCAGTTCATGCGATGGATATGCTCGGTCGTGACAGAAAAGATATCATTGCTGTGACCATGCCCTGCTTCGGCACAACAAAGCGTACAAAAAGCAATGCAGAAATTCTCGCCGAAAGCTATGGGGTAAGTTTTCAGGATATTGACATTTCAAAGGCTGTCACACAGCATTTTGAGGATATCGGACAAAACCCCCAAAACTTTGATGTTACCTTTGAAAACGGTCAGGCAAGAGAACGCACACAAGTACTGATGGATATTGCCAACAAAACAGGCGGTTTTGTCATCGGCACTGGTGACCTTTCGGAGCTTGCCCTCGGCTGGGCGACCTATAACGGCGACCATATGTCCATGTATGCCGTAAACGCTTCCATTCCGAAAACACTTGTCCGTCACCTGACTGCCTTTGAAGCCGACCACACAGAAGGACAGCTGAAAGCGGCACTTCTGGATATCCTTGATACTCCTGTCAGCCCTGAGCTATTACCGCCCAAGGACGGTGAGATCGCACAGAAAACCGAAGACCTTGTCGGTCCTTATGAACTGCATGATTTCTTTTTGTATTATTTTGTGCGTTTCGGTTTTACAGCCGATAAGATTTACCGCATGGCAAAAATTGCCTTTAAAGGCGTATATGATAATGAAACGATCAAAAAATGGCTGAAAACCTTTATCCGCCGTTTTTTCCAGCAGCAGTTCAAACGCTCCTGCCTGCCCGACGGTCCGAAAGTCGGCACAGTTACACTTTCTCCCCGAGGCGACTGGCGTATGCCCAGTGATGCTTCCAGCGCAGTGTTTCAGCTGAGTGAAGAATAAGCGGATTGCCTCCGCTGGTGCGTGACCGCACTGGACTATTTCGCACTTAAGTCACACAACTTCATCGCTGTGCCATAAGTATGAAACCAGAGCCGCGGCAATGAAGTTGAACATTATAAAAAAACTCGAGCGCGAATCGGGAGTGCAGACTCTGCACCGCGAAATAGGGTTCGGCGGCTCGCCGGCTTGAATTTTAAGAAAAATTATAGTATAATTATGAAAGAAAATATGATATCAAAGAAAGGAAAGTTAAAATGGATATCAGACAGAAATCACTGGAAAAGCATTATGAATGGAACGGCAAAATTGAGGTCATCTCCCGTGCACCGATCACAAACTCGGAAGAGCTTTCTCTGGCATACACCCCCGGTGTCGCAGAGCCTTGTCTTGAAATACAGAAGGATTATGACAAATCTTTTAAGCTGACAAGAAGAAACAATCTTGTTGCAGTCATTACTGACGGTACGGCGGTTCTCGGTCTCGGAGATATTGGTCCGGAGGCCGGTATGCCTGTAATGGAAGGCAAATGTGCGCTGTTCAAGGAATTCGGCAATGTTGATGCTTTCCCGATCTGTGTACGCTCAAAGGATGTGGATGAAATCGTCCGCACGGTTTACCTCATTTCGGGCAGCTTCGGCGGTATCAATCTGGAAGATATTGCTGCACCGAGATGCTTTGAAATTGAAAAGAAGCTCAAGGAAATATGCGATATCCCTGTATTTCATGACGACCAGCACGGCACGGCTGTTGTTGTTGCCGCAGCTCTTGTCAATGCACTAAAAATCGTTGAGAAAGATATAAAGGATATCAAAGTTGTTATCAACGGTGCAGGCTCGGCAGGCATTGCAATCGCAAAGCTGATCATGCGCATGGGCGTTCAGCACCTGACATTGTGCGACAGCGTTGGCATTATCTGTGAGGGTGACGAAAGGCTGAATTCCGCAAAAAAGGAAATGGCTGCCATCACCAACCGTGAGCATCTCACGGGTACACTTGCTGATGCCATGAAAGGCAGTGATGTCTTTATCGGTGTTTCTGCTCCGAATATCGTAAGCGAGGATATGGTAAGATCCATGAATAAAGAGGCGATCGTATTCGCTATGTCCAATCCGACCCCTGAGATCATGCCCGACCTTGCAAAGTCAGCAGGTGCAAGAGTGATCGGAACAGGCCGCTCGGATTTCCCGAACCAGATCAACAATGTGCTGTGTTTCCCCGGCATTTTCCGCGGTGCTCTGGACTGCCGTGCAAAGGAGATCAATGACGAAATGAAAGCAGCAGCAGCATATGCCATTGCTTCTATTGTTTCAGAAAATGAGCTGAACGAGGAGTATATCCTCCCCTATGCTTTTGACAAGAGAATCGGTCAGACAGTAGCCGAGGCAGTCATGGAAGCTGCCAAAAAGACAGGTGTCGCAAGAATCTGACGGAATTTTGCAGGGAACTTTCGTGTTCCCTGCTTTTTATACATGAAAGAAAGGAACGCAAACTATACCAAACTTGATTTTTGGTTTTTAACGATACGGAAAAGTTGTGCATATTTTACCAAAAACAGATGTATTTATATTTTTATTTGTAATTATACACAAAGATTAAAAATATTTCAAAATCTTTTTAAATTTTTCGAACTTTTGGCACTTGAAATGCATATATATAGCAGAGGGGTAAAAATACCTTTTTACTCTCTCGAAAATAATACATACGGAGGTCATTATTATGACAAAAAACAAAGGAAACGAAAAACTCACAAGCAAGGTACTTTCTGTTGCGCTGGCGGCGGCACTGCTCGGAGGCGGCGCAGTAACGATTCTGCCCGATGTCAGCAGCGGCAGCAGCATTGAGGTACAGGCTGCTAACTCAGAAAGCGACTTTACAACCGAAAATTCATCTGACGGCGGTATCATTATTGTCGGATACTCAGGTACGTCATCAACTGTTAATATTCCCGAAAAACTGTACGACCAGCCGGTAGTGGAAATCCGTAGTCTTGGTGAAAAAAATGCTTTAGTAAAAAGTGTTTCTATCCCGAACACTGTAAATACCATCACACGTGATGCTTTTCGAGATTACACTAATCTGACAACAGTAACCATGACAGACAGTGTTGAAACAATAGGCGACGGTGCGTTCTTAGGCTGTACATTTTTGGAAAATGTTACACTTTCCAAAAATGTTAAAAATCAAGGGGGATGATATATTCAATTCATGTACCTCCTTGACGTCTGTTTCTATTCCTGCCGGATGGGAAAGCATACCCTTAGGGATGTTTTACAATTGTTCCAGCTTAAAAACTGTAACAATTCCAAACACAGTTACATCAATTGGAGTTGAATATCGGCGTGGTGTATTTGACGGATGTACAAGTCTCACTTCTATAAACATCCCGGAGAGTGTCACCTTTATCGGTGACAATACTTTTCGTAATTGCTCAAGCCTCAGTTCAATACAGTTTCCATGCAGTGTAGCACGAATTGGTAGCAGTTGTTTTGAAAATTGTATATCACTGAAAGATGTTAAACTGTCTGATTCAATTACGGAGATACCTAATCATGCGTTCTATAATTGTTCGTCTTTGCCTGAAATAATCATCCCGACCAAGGTTACGACAATTAATTGGTGGCATGCATTCGGTAATTGCCAAAGTCTGAAAAAAATAGTGATCCCCGAATCGGTAACGACTATCGTTCAAGATGCTTTCACAAACGAATCCGATCTGTTCACTTCCCCTGATCTGGTAATTTACGGAAAGACCAACTCAGAAGCACATAAGTTCGCCAATAATCAGAAAATAACATTTGCTGAGATTGTAGATACAGCAAGCATCACACTGAGCCAGACCACAGCTGCACTGGATGTTGGCGGAACAATTAATTTGACTGCTGAAATTCAGCCCACTGACGCAACAGTAAAGGATATATCATGGAATACAAGTGATTCTGATGTTGTGGAGGTTTCTGACGGTAAAGTAACGGCTATAGGTTCAGGTATTGCAACCATCACAGCTAAAACATATGACGGCAAGACAGCAACCTGTTCTGTGACAGTATACGGCAATGCAACAGGTGTCACCCTCAATAAAACAAATGTAACACTTGAAAAAGACAGCAGTACTTCGCTTGTGGCTACCGTTACACCAACTTATACAAAAGACAAAACAGTAACATGGAGTTCCTCTAATACAAGTGTAGCAACTGTAGACAATGGCAAAATTACAGCAGTCGGTGCAGGTACAGCAACAATAAAAGCAATCACCGTAAACGGAAAAACTGCATCCTGCACTGTAAAAGTTCAGATTTCTCCGACAGGTGTAACCCTTTCCAAATCTTCACTCACTCTGACCAAAGGTTCTTCCCAAACGGTGACCGCAACCGTGGCACCTTCAAATGCTACAAATAAATCTGTTACATGGTCAACCGACAAAAACAGCGTTGCAACTGTTTCAAACGGAAAAATAACAGCCATAGCAGCAGGCACAGCAACCATTACCGCTAAAACCTCTAACGGTAAAACAGCAAAGGTGAAAGTGACAGTTAGCGTCAACCCGACAAAGGTGACAGTGAACAAATCTTCCGCTACTCTTGAAAAGGGCAAAACTCTCACCCTCAAAGCAACCGTTACCCCGACAAAATATGTTTCAAGCTCAAAGGTGACCTGGACATCCTCCAACAAAAGTGTCGCAACGGTCAACGCAAGCGGTAAAGTCACCGCTAAAAAAGCAGGAACAACGACCATTACCGCTAAAACTGCCAACGGCAAAACCGCTAAGGTAAAAATCACCGTTAAAACCAAACCCACAAGCGTGAAGCTGAACAAAACAAAAGCAACACTAAAAGTGAAAAAGACCCTGACCCTCAAAGCAACCGTGAACCCGAAAAACTATGTCACAACTTCAAAGGTAACATGGTCTACTTCCAACAGCAAAATTGCAACGGTTAAAAACGGCAAAGTTACCGCCAAAAAAGCCGGCACTGTGACAATTACCGTAAAAACCACCAACGGCAAAACCGCTAAGTGCAAGATCACAGTGAAGAAATAATTTTGCCAATACAAGTTTGAATTTCATACAAAACGGAAAACAGCGTGTGCAAAGGAAGCTTCGCACACGCTGTCTAAGTGTATAATTTTCGTTGGCAGTTATGCAGCGGCATAAAATTTGTAGTTTGTAGGAAGTTGTAGCGTAATTGACAGCGCAGGCACTGCGCCGCTGTTTTTATGTATTATTTCTGATTGACAAATTATGAGAATTCATGTAGAATAGAAGAGCAAGGTGACTTATCCAATCGGTTTGCGGGCAGCGTGACGCTGCACCCGTGCTTGTGTTTTTTCAGTTTATAAAAGGCATTAGTTTCTGCTTTTGCGGCAGTGAACTAATGCCTTTCATAAATTCAAACGCAAAATTGACAGCGGAGGCACTCCGCTAAAATTTCAATTTGCACCCCTAATAACCAAAAAGGGGGTGAGCGATTATGACCTATGAAGGATTTTTCCAGATGATAATTGCTGTAACAAGCGTTATTAGCTTATACATAGAGATTAAAAACTCCGGCAAAAAGAAGTAGCCGTCCTTAATGCCAACCGGGACGACTACTAAGTTCGTTCAATAGGGGGCAGCCGTTTATCGGGCAGTCACCTTGTATTTTTATTATATAACGATTTTTTCTGTTTGTCAATCTTTAATTTCACACCGGCGAGCCGCCGAACCCTATTTTGCGCTTAGGTTTTTGCCACACCATAAAGCCTCGGAAAAATTTTACTCCAACTTCACATAAGACCAAAAATTTTCATATTGATTTTAATTGAACGCAAAATTGACAGCAGAGTTGATTTGACAATCGAACCATTTTATATTATAATTGATATATTGAGTGGGATAAA
>CACYDD010000312.1 GCA_902773065.1 uncultured Ruminococcus sp.
TACCTGATAGGTAGTAGCTGTACCCGGATTAAGAGTAGCAGTAGCAGCTGTGCCGAATTCTGTGCCCTTAACTGTCCACTCTGTCTGGTCACCCTTGCGGAAGTAGAATGCATAGGTGTATTCGCCTGAACCGCCTGTAGCTGCGCCTGTGAGAGTAACAGGAGTATTAACTGTTACAGAAGCAGCGCTTACTGTTGAATTGTTTTCAAGAACAGCTGATACATCAGCATTTATAACTGTATCCTCTTCAACGATAATTGTATAAGCGCCATCTTCATCAGCATCAAGTTCTTCCTCATACCATGTAACGCTGTCTGCCTCGAATCCTTCGGATACCTTGAATCTGATTTCCTCACCAGCAGCGATTTTGCCGTCTTTCAGCTCATAACCTTCGCAAAGTTCCATATGTTCAGGAAGAGTTACTGTGCAGAGCGGTGCTGCTTCAAATGTATACGGATTTTCCTGTGTTCCGTCGCCGCCGTATACTCTAATAGCAACATTCTCGCCAAGGTTCTCAGATGGAACAAACAATTCAAATCCAGAATAATAATCTTGGTCCTCATTGTCTTCACCTTCGGCAGGTTCACCTTCGTTATTATCATTTGCTAAAACTTCTTGTGACGGATAAGAGGATTTAAGAAACTCCGGGTTAACATAATATCCGAACTGGTAATATGCAATGGTTTCAAACAGAGCAATTCTGTTGCCCTTGACAATCTGTACATTGCTTGTTGTGTCAGATAAAGTCGGAGTATCGGAACCCCGAAGAGATAAACCTCGAACTTGAGGTGATTCAGGATTTACAAAGTAAACAAAGTAATCTCCTGTGAAGTCAATTACGTCATTTTTGTAGATCACAAGACCTTCTGAGAGTTTCGTAGGAATTACAGCCTTGTAGGTAACATCATTTCTTACCTTTGGCAGATTATTATTCTTGTAAAGCTTTTTGCCGTCATACCAGCAAAGAGTACTTCCTTCCGGAACGCTGATGCTTCCGTCAAATGAAGGATAAGTTCCCCATTCAACATTTTCATCAACCTCAATGATTGTTTCTCCGTCAAGTCCTACCCAGGTTACAGTATGAGTAGTATCGTACTGTTTTTCTACAACTGAAAGGATAAACGGATCTTCTTCCGTACCTGTACCGCTGACAACCTTGAAGCCCATCTCTGCTTCGTCGTCAAACTTATCAGATGTTACATATGCTATGAAGCTATCCCAGTTTCTTGTGAAGAATTCATATTGGTTGGATTCTTTGTCATAATATGATGGGCCAATGACATTATATCCGCCTAAACATTCCGGGATAATATCGCCGTTTTCATCATCACAATTATAATATACATTATTGAAGTTTACAAGATCGCCCTGATAGTATTCCTCACCGACTGCAAGAGCCCTTGCTTCGGATGTTAATTTCCAATGCGCAGTAAGAGTAATATCGGATGTTACAGGTGTATTGAAGTCATAAAGCTTATCGCCGAGATACCAGCCGGTAAATACAATATTTTCGGTTTCGATTTCATGTTCCGGCTCATAGTATTCTGCATATCTGCCTTCTGTTACTTCCTTAGTTTCGATATCACCGTCATTCTCATCGTAAGTAACTACAAACGGGATCTTTTCGTATGTTACAGTGTAGACAGCATCTCCTACAACAGGTACTAATTCGGGTGTCCAGCCTGCAAAACGATAACCTTCGGGAGCTGTCGGTATCGTGCCGTTGAATTCCGGTGTCGAACCTGCTGTGACTTCTTCGTCAACCTCGAGTACAGTTCCGTCCGCAGCCTTCCATGTCACATCGTATTTGTTTGTATCAACAATACCGAATGAGCACTTAGGAAGAACAGTTGAATTGCCGTTTGAATTTCCATAATTCCAATATACAGCCGTGTAATTCTGACTAACACCGTAGAAATAACGGTGTTTATATGAGCCTGTCTGTGAATTCTTGATCAGAATAAGCAGATCTCCGCCATGATAAGTGTATGGTGTTGTGAACTCGATAACAGGATCTGTAGTGCCGAACTCGTAGTCGCCATCGAATACCTTTACTGCATTCGGGTTGTTTTCAACATCAACGATTCCGGAAATGTCTGATTTATTGACTTCAAGCAAATAAACCTTCATTCCTTTAACTGTTGTCGCATCGTTGACGTCTGAATAATAGAACTTAAGTGAATAGATCTCTTGATCGGTCAGAGCGCTGAGCAGCTCAGACGGATAAACCGATTGTGAAGTTGTCAAAGCATCATTCCAATATACATAGAAAGGAGCCGAGTCAATGGTATTCTGGCCGTTACAAACCGTAAACGGTACAGTCTTCGGCTTTCTAGAATACACTGCTGTATATACGGTGTCAGTTGTAACAGCTGTTATCTCTTTATCCCAGCCAATGAATTCATATGTGAAATAATCACCCTGCTTTGTTGGTGTTTCTCCTGTATATACTGGTACAGATTCTACAACAACACTGTCTGTTGCGAGCGTTGTGCCGTCATCGTTTTTCCATGTAACAGTTACATTATATTTCTCTGCGAACACAACACCGATAACAGCGTTTCCGGACGGCATTACAAATGAATATGTTCCGTCATTATTTTTGGTTACTTCAACATCTCCGTTATTAACAGCAATGCTTTCACAGAAATATCCTTCTTCAGCGACAGCTGTGAATGTAACTGTTTCGCCCGGAATAACGTATTCATATTCTGTAGAAACCGTACCATGCTGAGTATCATCGCTTATACCGATCATTACCTGAGGCATTTCAGCGAATGTTGCATTAATTATAACATCTTCATCCGGCATTACAAATGAATATGTTCCGTCATTATTTTTGGTTACTTCAACATCTCCATTGTTAACAGAAACGCCTGTGCAGTAGTAGTTTTCAGCAGGATTTACAGTGAATGCAAAATTCTTGCCTGCTACTCCATACTGAGAAGTAAATGATACTGTACCATTCTGTATCGATTCGCTTGTTGTTACATTGTAGAACTCATCAGTAAATGCGAAACGAATAGCATTTCTATATGTTTCACGGCTGCCTGAACCTATTGATCCTGTTGGGTCATAATTACTACTGTCATTACAGTAATACATGCTGCTGTATGTACTGCCGCTCATACAACTGAAATCAGCTGTGGTAGTATAATTGCCTGTGTTATCGTCAATAACAAGAACAACATTCTGTTCGCCGTTATAATAGAAGCCGTTCAGATTGAATTCAATCGTAGTCCATACATCTGTACCGAAATCCACTTCTCCGCTGAACACCTTGTCTGTCGCTGTTACAGCAACCCAGTCACTGTTGCCGCTGAAGCTGTCTTTATCGGTATGAACCATATATATATCGAGCTTACGTTTGCATGATATATTAGATATTTTCTTCAGATCGATACTGGTTATCAAACCTGCTGCACCGATCTCGGAGGATCTATATATCTGCTGTGTCATTGAGTATCTGTAATAGTTATTGAGCGGTAAATGAGTTGTATTATTAGTGTTGCCGCAGCCGATCCATACCTTTGATGTGGTGTAAGCCTTCACAGTGTTGCTCCATGAACTTGAGAAGTTATCGATATTTGCTTTAACACGTACATAGTATGTAGATTCACCGTCAAGATTTATGAGTGTAGCAGATGTTTCTTCCGTTTCAAAGGAATTAACGCCTTCAGCGAAATTACTGTCCTTACTGTATTCTACTGTCCAGGTAGAAGCAGGATTCTGCTGTTCCCATGAAATGTCAATGCTTGAAGCAGTGTAGCCGGTTTGCACAATACTTGCCGGAGTTGTTATCTTTACATTGAAGCTGACAGATCTTGTTCCAGTATAGTTGCTGCCTTCTACAGGAGTGAATGTATATGTATATGTGCCCGGTGCACATATCATTTCAGCTTCTTCACCGTTAAATGTAAGTGATTTAGTATAATCCTCTTCCTCTGTCAGAACAGTTCCGTCCGGCAGCGTCAGAGTCGGGGTCAGGTCGATATTTTCTCCTGTGCAGTTATATTCATTCTCGATACCGCTTACGCTTGCAGTTGCGATGTTGCTTTCATCCATTGTCGGAACAACTTCGTCATTGCTGACTGTCCATTCATCGCCAAGAGCCTGAGCAAGCTGCTCATTAGTCATATCACCCACTGCTGTACCTTGTGTTGTACCATATGATGTTCTGTAATAGCTGTTATTCGGCGTAACATTGTTTCTGCTGAATGTCGCGCTGTTAGAGTCAACATTGATATCAAGAGTACCTGCCATAAGACAGTTTGTGATATTCAATGTATTGTTTCTCCAGCCTACAAAACCGCCGCATCTATCTGTGCCTGATCCTGTAATCGTTCCTGCGAACAGACAATCAGTAATAGTAAGACTGCCGCCTTCGCCTACAGCTACAAGACCTGCGTGTGTTCCGTCACCCTCGATCGTTGAAACAACATTGATTCTGCTGATACAGTTATCAATATAGCAGTCACCATGGGTGCGTGAAGCTATAGCGGCCGCATATTTATATCCTGTATTGATAGTACCGTCAACAATAAGGAATTTTATCGTTGCACCTTCGATGTATCCGAATGGAGCGCCGATATCAGAATCAGCTGTATAGTTGAAAGTGATCTTGTGTCCGTTACCGTTCAATGTGCCTTTGAATCTGTTAACATCTGTACCTGCTACAGTTGTAGCAACAACGTCAGCAGCGAGTTCGATGGTTTTTCCTTCATATGTAAAACCGTCATTTACGCTTGTTGCAAACACATTCCACTTTTCACTGCTGTCAATTGTCAGATCAGTATTCGGCTCAATGATCTTGTAATAAGTATTGTTGTCAGCAGCTACAACTTCTTGTGTTGAGTAGCCCAATGCATCAACTCTGCTTACTCTTTCACCTGATGTAACAATATAAGCGGAATCTGTCAGTGTCGGATTTCCGATATAGTAATTATTCTCACCGGTAAAGTTGGTGGTGCTTCCGGTATTATGAATAGCGATCGGGTGGAATGAGCCTGAGCCTGAGTATGTGCCCTTGAACAGACAGTTATTGATATTCAGATTATTGCCGTCGCTCCAACCCTGAATACCGCCGGCATAATTGCCTTTGTTTGACATTGTGCCGCCGAAAACAGTATTCGTGATCGTAAGGTAAGAAGTAAGACCATGACCTACGACACCGCCCATATGACGGTTTCCGTTTGTTGACGGAACAGATACAGCTGCGTTGATCACGCAGTTAGTAATAGTGTTCGGAAAATCACCGTTGCCTCCGTCTACAAAACCTACCAGACCGGCAGTGTGAGTATTACCCGTTACCGTACCTGTTACTGTCAGGTTTTTGATAACTGCGCCGTCACTGATTTTACGGAAAGGTGCTGTACCTTGATTGGATGTGTCGTTAATGTTGACATTCAGTGTATGGTTGTTACCATTGAATGTACCCTTGAACGGATTATTGATCGTACCTACGATCGTTGTTACACCACTGATATCCGCAGTCATGTTAACGGTCAGACCCTCATATGTCGTTCCGTTGCTAACGCTTTGCGCAAAGGTGTTCCATTCTTCAACCGTACCAATTTGGATAGAATCGCCTTCGCCTTCTTCCGCGCCAGTGCCGTTATCGTCTAAGGCACTAACGGTTATTGCTGAGTTTCCGAACATTCCTGCAATTGGCTGGAATGGGACTGCGCCTGAAACAAGAGTAAGAACAAGCGCCGCAGCAATAGCTTTCTTGAGAAATTTACCTCTCATTGATGTTGCCTCCTTTTAAGTAATTATGTGAGAAAACTATTATTAATTGAGAAAACTATTATTAATAACCAAAGATTTCTCAGCAGTATTATAACATAATATAAACAAAAATACAACTTTTTCTTCGTGAAACGTCCAAATCCTGCGTGAAAAGAACATCTGATAATTCAAAAAAACAGATATGTGAAAATAATAATTTATAGTTTTATAACAATTATCTAAGTATTGTAAGACTGTTCGTTGAAATATCACATTAAGCATTGACTGAAATTACGATATTTGATTAATATTAATATATTATTATGGACATTTATATATTTTTTTGTTATAATAGTAACAAATTTATCAGAGTTTCATGAAAGAAGAATTTTATTACAATTTTTATCTGAGGAGGATGATGATATGAAAAAAACTTTAGCCATTTTTATTTCATTGATGATAGTCTGTCTTGCAGCCTGCTCCTCAAATGATCCGAATTCATCAAAAGATGACGAATTATCAACAAATAAAGGATCATCAACAGATGAAACACCAGCAGATGAAGATTCATCATAAGACAACACAGATGTTCCTGAAAATGTCAGCTTTGAGGAAACCAATTTTGAAGATCTGCCTTCAAAAGTTGATTTAAGAAACTACGAAGGCAAGAACTATGTTACTCCGGTAAAGAGTCAGAATTTTGGTGATTGCTGGTCATTCAGTCTTGCCGCTGCCGCAGAAACATCATACATGTATGCAAACGGTATGGGAGTTCCGGCAGGCGAAGTTAATGATAAAGTTGATTTTTCGGAGAAGTATATAGTGTGGTATATTTATCACGGACTGACAAAAGATGATGCTGAAAAAGGCAGGGTGCGCAGTAGTCAGATCGGCGAAGGCGTAGATCTGGCCGCAATGGAAAAAGCTGATAAAAAAGCTGCTTACTTTTTAGGCGGTCCGTTTATACACGGTTCAAATCTGTTCGGATCAGGATTCGGTCCGGTCGATGAAAGAACAGAAGTAAACGGTGAATATCCATATGCATACAATGATGATTCATCTGTGAAATATGAGCTGCCTCTCAATGCTGAATATCGCAATCCAAAGACAAATGCTTTTCTCAGGGACAGCTTTTTCCTTCCGACACCTGCTGCAACTGATCAGACAGGTAAATATGAGCTTGACAAGAAAGTGCTTGATACAATAAAATCAGAGATCCATAAAGGGCATGCGGTGTCCGTTGCGATATGCTCTACTCATTCAAATATCAATACAGAAAATATGACATTTTACTGCAATCAGAATACAAATCCGGATCATGGTGTTACAATAGTCGGATACGATGATAATTATTCCAGAGAAAATTTTGCAGTATACAAGAAAAAGAATAAAAAAGAAATGATAAAAGATAGTATGCCTCCTGAAAACGGCGCTTTTATCGTAAAAAACAGTTGGGGTGTGAGGGGAACCAATGATATTGATGACGGTTATTTCTACCTGTCATATTATGACCGCAGTATTGATTCGCCCATGAGCTTTGAATTTGATAAAAACAGCGGAAACACACCGTCCCATATAAATTACGATCAGTATGACCTGTTGATGACACAGTGGTACAGCTTCTTGGATTATGACTCTGAAACTAAGATGGCGAATGTATTTGGTACTGAGTCAGATGAAGAACTTTTTCAGATATCTTATATCACCGCCTCTGATAAAACTCAGGTGGCTTACGAAATCTACAAGGATATCAGCAAAGATGATCCTTCATCCGGAACGCTGCTTGAAAAGGGTGTGAACAGCCATTCCTGAAATCAGTTTATCAGGGAATGAAAGTATTGCAATTGATAACTATCCGATAAAGGCTATTCTTTCTGATTCGGACTGATCTGATAGACAGATGATTATTAAAAGATTTGCGTTTATACCTTGAAATTTTATACCATTTATCCAA
>CACYDD010000313.1 GCA_902773065.1 uncultured Ruminococcus sp.
AGCATTGCTCCGCCTCCGGTAGCGAGTTTATTAACAGGTAGGTGCCAATATGTACGCAGTTATTGAAACAGGCGGAAAGCAGTACAAGGTTACAAATGGTGATGTTGTATATGTTGAAAAGCTGGATGCCGAAAACGATTCAACAGTTGACTTCAAGGTTGTTGCAGTCAGCACAGATGATGGCTTTAAGGTAGGTGCTCCTTATGTTGAGGGTGCAAAGGTAACAGCGAAGGTTCTTGATACCGTTAAGGGTAAGAAGATCACTGTTTTCACTTATAAGCCCAAGAAAAGCTCCAAGCGCAAAATGGGTCACAGACAGAGATATACCAAGGTACAGATCGAAGCAATCGAAGCATGATAACGGCTGAGTTTTTTGTCAGCAGTGATGGTGCTGTCAGTGGATTTCACATCAGCGGTCATGCGGGAATGGCAGAATACGGAGAGGATGTGCTTTGTGCATTTGTTTCTTCCGCAGCTTATATGGCTGCCAATACCATTACCGATGTTATCAGAGCCGATGCGCAGGCAGAAGCCTGTGACGGCCATATGAAAGTCACAGCAGCAGAAAAAGATCTGGTATCCTGTCAGGTTATTTTTGAGGGGCTGAAACTTCATCTGCTCGAAACAGAGAAGCAGTATCCCGAACATTTAAAGGTAATTTTTACGGAGGTGTAATAGAATGCTGAATATTAATGTACAGTTGTTCGCTCATAAAAAGGGCGGCGGTTCAACAAAGAACGGCCGTGATTCCGAATCCAAGCGTCTCGGCACAAAACGTGCAGACGGTCAGTTTGTTCTTGCAGGCAATATCCTCGTTAAGCAGAGAGGTACACACATTCATCCCGGCAACAATGTAGGTCGTGGTTCTGATGATACACTTTTTGCTAAAATCAACGGTACTTTAAAATTTGAGCGTGTAGGCAAAGACCGCAAGCAGGTTTCTGTATACGCAGCAGAATAATTTTATCCTACTGATCAGGGGTTTCGGAGCAATCCGAAACCCTTTTTTAAGTATGACGGGCATATCAATGCTCTGCAGTGAAAGTCCGCTGGGAGGTAGTTACCGACCAACCCGAAAGCGACTCCCAAGGTTTGAATCGTGAGGTTCAGGAGAGAGGAAGGGATAGCGAAATCGTAGCCTGACGACCAGAAACCTGATACAAAGCCGCATTATGCGGGTAAGATGACTTATGACATCGAAGCCCAAAAGGTAACCGTAACCTTAATGTGTAAATCAGGCAGGTAGACGAGGAAAGAGTATTGATTTTTTCTATAATAATACAATGATGTTGTATAATAAAAACTCAGAAAGGGAAAAGAATTATGACACAAATTGAATTTGAAACAAAAGCCAAAAGCTTAGTAAGAACTTTAATTAACTACATTTCTTGTAATGAATTTTCGGAAATTGCAAAGGTTGCAAAAATTGATTCTTCTTGGTGTTCAGATGGTAAAACTCAGGAAGAAGGAATTAAATCTTTTGAAGAGTGGATAAAAGGACAATTACAACTTTGGGCTGAAGACTATGGTAAGGATTATGTTATTGATTCGTATAATGAAAACAAATTTAACCTTGGTATTTTAAAAAACAATCGTTCCTTTTCCGAATATACTCCAACAAGCTATGGAGAAGATCTTGACTTTTGGTTTGAATTAGATATAAAAGTGAATGAAGATAATAATTTGAGTTTATGTTTTAATGTGAATATCTGAGTTTTGTTTAGGATTTACAATAATGCCCGAAAATTACTTAGTAGTAACCCCCCTCATTTTACTACTATTTGACTACTAACGACTTCTTTGATTTGCCTCGTTTTGCAAAGACCGGCGTGACGCTGAACCCCTGTTTCGTATTGCAGATTCTTGCAAAGTCAAGGCTACAGAATATCTTATCAAATATATGCGGGAAATGAATGCCAAGCAGATTCCCACTTTTTTTTTATTTTCCGCTTTCCGTTGAATTTCAGCATACTTTATGGTATGATTGAAACAGAGTTACAAGAAGGGAGTTGGTTTTATGGGCATATATCTTAATCCGGATATTGAGTTGTTTTCAATGTCCGTTGCATCGGATATTTATGTAGACAAGACAGGACTTATCGATTTTGTGAATCATTTCATAGGAAAAG
>CACYDD010000314.1 GCA_902773065.1 uncultured Ruminococcus sp.
ACGTGCGTGCCATCTGCAATTTGCCGTAGGTCTGATACATAAGATTCTCACTGTATGACGCCGCCGCATATCGGGCATCTTTCCACACCATCTTAATCACAGCATTAGCGGCGGTCGGGGCAACCTCATCATTATTTGTTATGATGTTGCCATCATCAGGAAAATCGTCTTCATCGGCAAGCTCTTTTATGATATCCTTAGCAATATCCTTTGCCAATCTGTCTGAAAGATACTCTCTCAGAACATTTTCCACAGTACGGGTAATCTTTTTCTCCAACACTATTTCAGCACTTTTCAGTTTTAGTGTTGTTTCTTCCATATTAAGCACACTCCTCTCTGCAAAGCTCATCAACCGTACATCCAAGAGCCTTTGCGATCTCCAACGCTGTGCCCAGAGAAGGAACCTTCTTCCCTTTCTCGATCTGACAGAGCATAGATGTTCCGACACCTGTTTTAGCACTTAGCTCAGCTTGTGTCAGACCTGATTTTTTACGAAAACTTCTTACGTTTGCACTGATATTTCCTTTAAAAACAATAGTTTCCTCGCCCAGCTCTTCGTCGTAAGTGTTTTCATAGAATACCATCCCCTGATTTTTCATCAGAGCCGCAATAAACTTCTGCTGCGCTTCAATATACTCCCTTTGCGCTTTAATAATGTCCATTATGCAACCCCATTACACATTTCATCCACGGTGCTGTTCAGAACTTCGGCAAGTTTGAGAGCCACTGCCAGAGACGGAATTTTCATGCCGGTTTCAATGTGTCCGATCATAGAAGTAGTTATTCCAACTTCTTTTGCAAGGTTTTCCTGTGTCATGTGATTCTCATCGCGCAGTTTTTTTACGCTTTCACCTAATTTCATACGGTTTCCTCCTTGTTCTTGCTTTATGACTATGGTATTATTTAATAAAGAGATACCATAGTCATATTATACCGCTATATAGTTCATTATACAAAAAGAATATCGCTACAAGGTTCTACAATTTTAAGGAGAGGTTTATATGCATTTATCACAAGTATTAAACAAACTTATGTCTGAACATGACAATTTAAGTGCCTATAAATTGTCAAAAGAAACTGGAATATCTGATAGATTGATAGGATATTGGAAAAACGGAGATAAACTACCAAGCGCTGAAAACATTGTGGTACTCGCTACTTATTTCGGTATAACGACAGATTACCTGCTCGGTCTGACAGATGAGCCTACACAAAAAGTGCCTCAAGACACAATAGAACACCAACCTGCCATCAAATCAGCAGTTGATTTGATGAACAATATAGAAAACAACGCTAACAATATGAATATAAAAGGCTTACAGCGGCTCTCTGACTATTCTGATGACCTTATTGTTAATCCTGCGTATATCTCAAAACATCCCGAAGCAGATAATCTTATCGAGTTTGTGGATGCCGCCGATGCAGCGAGGCTCAGTTCCAAACATAACCTGATAATACCTTTCTTTGAAAATGCCGTTTCTGCCGGTGTGGGGGAAGAGTTTATTACTGATGCAGAGCAGTTTATCAGGATCCCGCAGACATACAAGAAGCTCCATGCTGATTACGCCGTCAGGATCAGCGGCAACAGCATGGAGCCGGACTATAAAAATGATGATATACTTCTCGTTCGCTACCAACAACAGCTTGAACCCGGGGAGCTGGGAATATTTATTGTAGACAATAAAATGTATTTTAAGAAGCTCGGTGATGGTCGGCTCATCAGCCTTAATCCAGAATATGAAGATCTTATTATAAGCTCCGTTTTCAATCCTCGCATTCAGGGAAAAGTTATTTCAAAATTAGAAGCATGAATGTATAATTATATGTTTCTTTTGTGTATTTATACATTGTGCTGATAAACTGTTGAAATCACAAAAATTTGACAAAAAGTCCTGAAAGCCGCTTTTTATCGTAATTGGAACTACTTCCGATTAAATTTGATTGTACTTCCGATTATTCCGATTAAATAAATCACAAATACTATTATATTTTCAGCGGCAAAACACCATAAAAAGGCTTGTTAATCAGGTTTTCAACGCTCTTAAACGGTTAGGTACTGAAAAATTCCCGATTTCAACTTTCGTCACATATCCTCAAAAATGATCCTCGTTCGTTTGACAGGCAAAAACAAAAAAACAGCCGACTTTTCAGAACGTCACTAAATGTAACGTCAAAAAGTCGGCTGTTGATCGTGGTTTTTTATGATTTGGTTGTTTTTTTCGGGATATTTCGGGGTACAGGGGGATTTTTGTTTTGGTTGTCATTCTACACCTGGCTAATCATTATTCATCAACCCATTGCATTTCATTTTCAATTTCCCAAAACGTTTTCCCGCCCCAGATCGGAGCTTCTTCTAAAGCAA
>CACYDD010000315.1 GCA_902773065.1 uncultured Ruminococcus sp.
ACATCATCGAGGAGGAAGAATTATGAACGGCATAACGATCGGCTTTGCAATGTGCGGCTCGTTCTGCACGCTTGCCAAAGCCACAGAACAAATGAAAATACTGGTTGAACTCGGGTATGATGTTCTTCCTGTGATGTCATATAATGTTTATTCGGGCGATACAAGATTCGGGAAAGCCGAAGACTTCATAAGAACAGTTAAAAGTATATGCGGCAGGGATATAATACACACAATCGGAGATGCCGAACCGATTGGTCCGAAAGCTATGACAGATATCATGCTTGTTGCCCCCTGCACCGGGAATACAGCAGCAAAGCTTGCAAATGCCGTCACGGACACCCCTGTGACCATGGCAGTCAAGTCTCACCTGCGGCAGTCAAAGCCTGTTCTGCTTGCTGTCGCTACCAATGACGCGCTGGGGGCTTCCGCACAGAATATCGGAAAGCTCATGAACACACGTCATTACTTTTTTGTTCCTTTTTCTCAGGATGATCCCGAGAAAAAGCCTAACTCCCTTGTATCTCATTTTGAAATGATCCCTGAAGCTGTCAAGTCAGCTCTTGAAAACAAACAACTCCAGCCTGTATTTAAATAGAAAACAAGAAAAGCTGCGAAGAGTCATTCTTCGCAGCTTTTTGCTGTTGTTATTCAACTTCATAAGTTTTTCCTTTTTCAACAGGAGTGCCTGTAGATTTCGGGTACTTATTTTTCTCTGTTCCGTCTGTAAATGTAACGATCGGATCTTTAATAGCGTTTGGCACATTATAGGAATAGGTACCGTCACCGTTATCGATCATTTCTTTACCGGGCCACTCGGCATTTTTGATTTCTCCCGAACCCTGTGAACAAACAAAAGCATATACCGTATCACCCCAGTCATCGGGCTTTACAAAGGTAATTTTACCGTAAGTAACCGGTACTTCATAGGTCTTTCCGTCTTTTACTGCCTCTCCGGGTTCATTTGCATCTGGATACTGATTCTTTTCTTCCCCGTCTTTTTCAGCTTTTCCGTCGTTGAAAATGATAAGCGGATTTTCAATCTCTCCGGAAACTTTATAGGAATATGTGCCGTCACTTTCCTTTTTCATTTTTTCGCCAGGCCATTCCGCATTCTTGGCACCGCCTTCATTGTAAACATAAGCATAAATGGTGTCGCCCCAATCATCCGGCTTTTGGAATTTAACGCTTTGTTCCGCACCCTTCTTTGATGACGAAGATGCAGATGTATCAGCAGAACCTGCACTGCTTTCTTCGCTGCCTGTGCCTCCGCTAAGCATAAAGATAACCACTGCAATCAGTGCAATCACAAGAATAGCAACGATTGCGATCGGTATGATCAGGTTCTTTTTGGATGGTGCAGACACAACATTAACCTTGGCAGCCCTTACCTCTTTGCCGTCAAATTTCATCGGTGAACCGTCTGATGCCGATGAAGATAAAATCTCATTCACTACATTTTGCTGCTGACTTGCCCTGATCTTGTCCTCTTCAATTTGTCTCTTGAATGTTTCAATATCAAAACCGTCATCATCAGAATTTTCCGAACCTTTCTGCTGTGTTGACCATTGTCTTTTCTGTTTCGGCTTATTCTCGGACTGCTGTTTCGGTTCAGGTGTTCTTGTCTGATCCTGTGCAAAATCCTGCGGATCGGACGACCACTGTTTTTTCTTCTTTGGTGGCTGTGCTGCTGTCGGTTGCGGTGCTGGAGCAACGGGCTGCTGTGGTACTGCCGGCTGCTGCGGCTGAGGTGCAGGTGCAACACGCTGCTGCGGCTGAGGTGCAGGTGCAACACGCTGCTGCGGTACTGTCGGCTGCTGCGGCTGAGGTGCAACACGCTGCTGTGGTACTGCCGGCTGCTGCGGTGCTGGAGTTGCCGGTCTCGGCGGTACATTTACTTTTTCAACTGTGATTTTCGGTCTGCGAGGAGTCGGTGTTTCAACTGCGACCTGACATCCTGCTGCCTGTGAACCCGGAGGAGCTGCCTCTGGGCTGCCGATATCCGGAAGCTTATTTTCTATCTTTTCTTTTTCAATAGGCGAAAGCTTTACCGCCGGAGTATGCTGGATCTGCTCGATCGTAACCTCACGTTCAGGCTGCATCGGCGGAAGAGTCTTATCCACCTTTTCCTTTTCGATCGGCGAAAGCTTTACCGCAGGGGTATGCTGGATCTGCTCGATCGTGACCTCACGTTTGGGCTGCATCGGCGGAAGTTTGGAAGGATCGGAGTTATTGGGAATATCGGGCAATTCTGAACCTACAATATTACCGGATACCTGTGGTGCTGCTGCATTCTGAGAAACTTCCTCAGACACCGTTTCTTCAGCAGCATCAACCGCTGCCGGCTCTTCCACTGTTTCTTCAGAAGCTTCTGCTTCCTGAAGGGCTTCTTCGGCTTCAAGTTCCATTTCTTCTTTTGATTTGTCTTCCTTTACATTATATCCACAGAACGGGCAGTTTTCACCGTTATTGACGATCTGCATACCACATCCGGGACACTGAATAAGCAATGCCATAGTTCTATCTCCTCTATGTCAAATTCTGCATAAAAGTGCAAAATACGCACCTCTTTAATCTTATCATTCATTATACAATATTTTTGTCTTTTCGTCAACAATTTCACCTTATGAAATTGACAAGAAATTCAATACAAAATCGGGCAGCCGTGCGGCATAAAAATGTATAGAAAGCATAAAGCAGAACTGAACCTGCGATGAGATACAATGCTTCTTTCAGCAGCACACGAAACGCTGATTTTCCGAAATATCCTCTGATGACCCACAAACCGCCAAGACTTCCCTTTCTGCCATTACATTTTACACAACTCGCGGTCAGATTTTTGGTATCATTAACAGTTCTGATTCCCTTTAAGGCAAGAAGCTTTCGGTATTTTCCCGAATTCCCGGCAAGATAGACAGGGATGATATGATCCACACGCACCTTGTTTTTTCTCATAGGTCTGCCGCAGTAAGCACAAAAATAAATACCGCTGCCGAAAAGACCGTGATCGGCAGCAAAAAAATTTTTCCGGTAGCTGGTGCTTCGTTCCATTCTGTCATCTGTCATCACAAAACGCAGCAATCTTCTTCGGCAAAATTTTTTAATTTCCTTCAATGTCTGCTTGTCACTATCCTCCACATGACGGCGGTAATATTTTCCGCTGCTGTCCCTGACCAAATAAAAGTGCATTTTTTTAATGCTTTTTCCAAAAATAATTCTTTTGACCAGTCCTGCATAAATTTTTACTTTCATTGAATACCATCTTCGTTATATTAAGGATTCAGGAGTCAGCATTCAGGCAATATTCACGAACGAACACCTGATTCCTGACCCCTGTATCCTATCATCATTTTCTTTTCTTTTTGCTCCTTGACTGCTGTATCTGAGATTCATTCTTTCCCTTCAGTTTTTTCTGATAGGCGGAAATGCTTCTCATTTCATCGGGCTTCAGTTCGCGCCATTTTCCCGGCTGGAGCATACCGAGCTTCACAGGTCCAATCGCAATGCGTTTCAGTCTTGCCGTTTCAAGACCGATCGCCTCACACATTTTTCTGATCTGTCGGTTTCTGCCTTCTTCCAGAACAATTTCAAGAACGGTCCTGTCCTGCTCCGATTTAATCACATGAACAGCGGCTGGCATGGACATTCTTCCGTCAACAACAACACCCGTTGTCAGCTGTGTCAGCTGTTCATCTGTAATTCTCGGGCGAACTGTCACACGGTAGGTTTTGGCAAAATGCGTTGACGGGTGACTGATCATATTGGCAAATGCTCCGTCATTGGTCATCAGAAGCAACCCTTCCGATTCCCTGTCAAGCCTTCCCACAGGAAACAGCCGTGCAGGAACATCATCAACCAGTTCTGCCACACACTTTCTGCCGCCCTCGTCACTCATCGTGGTAATAAAACCTCTCGGCTTATGAAGCATAATGTAATATTTCTTTGCATCTTTGTGCAGAGTGATCTCTCTTCCTGCCACAGTGATCTTATCCTTAAACGGGTCTGCCTTGTCGCCAAGCTTTGCTTTTTTTCCGTTAACTGTCACAGCACCCGAGGAAATCAGCTCTTCCGCTTTTCTTCTCGAAGCAATTCCGGCATCTGCTATAATTTTCTGTACTCTTATTTTACTGCTTTCTTTTTCCATTTTCACCAGACCTTATTTATCCGGCGAGCCGCCGGACCCTATTTTGCGTTATAGTTTATAGAAAAACATAATTTTACCGCCGCATCTCAAGTAATATGCCCTAAGATTCATCAGTAATTTTCAGTCTCACATTCGTAATCATCCTGTCACCGATATAATATTCAATTCTGCCGATAAATTCTCCTTTTTCGGCAGACGCATAAACAAACCTCGGTGCATAAATTTTTTCGCTTACTTTATCCGCTTCTTCATTTTTCAGAACGGCGCAAACCTCCCTTTCGGGAACAAGAGAAACACTGTCGCTGTCGCCGCCCACCAGTGGTAATTCAATTATTTTATTTTTATCCGCAAGCTTTACACATTGCACAAGCGAAAAACATTTGTCATATAAATTGCAGTGGTCGTTCCAGTCATCTCCGTCGTTGAGTGTCACAACGATCAGCCTTACACCATCACGCTCTGCACAAGAACATAAAGTTCTGCCTGCTTTTTTGGTAAAACCTGTTTTGATTCCGATACAACCTTCACACAGTGAAAGCAGTTTATTGTGATTGGTCAGCGTCTGCGTTTTGCTTTCAGGGTCAACATAGCTGACTTCGACATGTTTCTGTGAAACAATATCCCTGAAGCTGTCATTTTCCATTGCATAAGCACAAAGCAAAGCCATATCATAAGCCGAAGAATAATGCTTCTCGCTGTCAAGTCCCGAAGGCGTAACAAAATGCGTATTTTTCATGCCGATCTGCTTTGCCTTTTGGTTCATCATATCGGCAAATTTTTCATCACTGCCGCCGACTGTCAGCGCAACTGCATTGGCAGCATCATTTCCTGAAACCGCCATCATGCCCTTGACAAGCTCGCTGAGTTTGATTATTTCGCCCTCTTTCAGATACATACTCGAACCCTCGGCATACATTTCTGGCGTGATCTTCACTTCCTTGTCCAAGGAAGAAGCATATTCAAGTGCCACCACAGCGGTCATGATTTTCGTAATACTGGCAATCGCACGTTTATCATTAACATTATGACCGTATAAAACTTCTCCGCTGTCGGCACAATACACCACCGCTGCCGCAGCGTTGTCGGAAATGCCCTCAACACTGACATCTTCCGCTGCCTTCACTGCCGCAGTTTCTGTATGTTCCTCGCTGTATACAGTCGTTTCATTTTTTGCCGCACAGCCGCCAATGCAAAACATCAATACCCCTGCCAATATAACAGCCGTCACTCTTTTTATCAACAAGCTCCCTACCCCTTTTTTGCATTTTTATAAAATATATGCAAAAACCATCCCATCATACCACTTTAGAGTGTGGAGTGTGGAGAGTGGAGTGTGGAGTTGCGGCAAGGGGTAGGATGAAGCTGTCTTTATAGAAGAATCGATGAGGGAGAAATCATTCCTCATTCATTTTCAAACCGTAGGGTCGTCAAGACCTTTTTCGGTTTTGGCTTCTTTTTCAGAAGATTTGTCCTTTTTGAACAGACCGGAAATTTTGTCAAAGAGTTCGGGAACCATAGCGATCGCTTTTTCGTTTGTACCGTTAGAGATATTCAGAAGTTTGACATCACCGTGGCTGATCGTAATGAAAGCAACAGGGTTAATGGTAACGCCTGCACCACCTCCGCCGCCGAAAAGATTCGCATCCGGCTGCTGTTTGTTCGCAAATTCCGAACCGCCCGACGCAAAGCCATATGTAATTTTCGACACAGGAATAATTGTTGTGCCGTCGGGCGTTATGATCGGGTCGCCTATTATCGTATTAATATCGACCATCTGTTTAATTTTTTCAAGAGTTGTATCCATCAGTCCCTGAATAGGATGTTCACTCATTATCAACACCGCCTTTTTAATAATGAGGAATGAGGAGTGAGGAATGAGGAATGGTAGTCTTACCAATTCCTGAATCCTGTCCTGATTCCTTTTAGTATATAATTCTCAATAATCAAATCAGAAGTCAGTGCCGCTGACACCGACAGCAATCCTGAATCTTGAATCCTAAATCCTGAATCCTAAATCCTGATCATCAATTCTGTTTCGCAAGCACTTTGATCAATTTCAATGCTGCCGGAACAGCAATAACAAGAAGCCAAAGTGGTTTGATTTTGGCTGTAAATTCCAGTTCTGCCACTGTTTTTTCACAAAGAAATCCTGCGGAGATATCCTCACTGTGATATTTCAGTCGGGTATTCTGATCAATGATTGATAAAGCCGGATAGATCACCGAGCAGGCATAGCCGTATTTCAATGCGGTATCGGCACTGTCCTCACCTGCAATCACAGCACGGATCACAAGCTTTTTGATCACAAGATGCTTTGCCGTGCTTTTCAGAACATCAACCACGATTTTTGCAATGGCTTTTACAAGCTCCAGAAGCCCGTCCAGTCCGTGTTTATCGGCATATTCCAGAATCGGATTTTTCTGCTTTTTTTCAGGTTCTTTCTTTTTTTCTTCTTTCTTTTTTTCTGCTGCTTTTTTCTTCTTTTTGGTTTTCTCTTTTTTCGGCTGCTGAGGAAGTATGGTATATTTCAGAAACAGATAACCGACTTTCAGTCTTACTTCGTCATCATATTCCAGATTAATTTTCAGCGGAATCATCAGCAACAAAATGATAAAAGCAAGAATCCCCAAGATGATATATAAAGCCGTCATTGCTCTTCTCCGTCAGTTTCTTCGGGCTTTTCTCCGCTTTCCTCGTCATTCGGAAGGGGAGGAAGTTCGTCAAGAGAAGAAATATTGAAGCACCGCAAAAAATGTTCCGTCGTACCGTATACAAGCGGTCGTCCGGGAAGTTCCAGCCTGCCTTTTTCCTCAATCAGCTCACGGGAAACCAGACTTGCCACAACACCCGAACAATCTACTCCCCTTACCTGCTCAACAAATGCCTTTGTCACAGGCTGGTTATAGGCAATGACTGCAAGAACTTCGGAGGCCGCCTGAGAAAGCGGTGTGTTGCGTTTTAAGTCCATCACTGTCCGTATGTACCCGGCATATTCTTTGCAGCTGCACATCTGCCAGCTTTTATGAAGTTTTACGATCATGATACCGCTTTCACGGTTCTCATAATCTTTTTTTAGTTCTGTGCAGAGTTCGTTTACTTTGGTTTCGGTGATTTCCAATGCCTTGGCGATTTTCTCTGCCTCAACAGGTGCACCGCCTGCAAAAAGCACTGCTTCGACTGCACTTTTCAGATTTTCTTCTTTCAAGCGTCTTCCTCCTTCCGCCGTTTTCCTCCGCTGACAAGCCGCAGCGACTGTTCATCGCCTTCGCCCTCGACACGGACTCTTTTTCCCTTGATCAGTTCCAGCACAGCAAGGAATGTTGCGACAAGCTCGCTTTTGTCGCCTGCATCCTCAAAAACACTCGTATAGCGGATACTTCTTCCGCTCCACAGTTTTTTCATGACGCCGATAATTTTCGAGCTGACCGAAACGATCCTTCGTTTCACGATTCCTGAAAAGGCCTCCTCGGGCGGAGGAATTTTTTCCTTTCCTCTGCCCACCGCCGCAAGATAAGCAGTGACAAGGTAGGACGGTTCGTGACTCCTGCGGTAGCGCATATCCGCCTTGATTTTTTCGGGTTCACGGCAATAATTATCAAAGCTGACCTGTTCTGACAGCACCTTTGCAACCTGTTTGCACTTTTTGTATTCGATCAGCTGACCAGAAAGCTCACGCTTCATTTCTTCTGCTTCTTCATATTTCGGCAGGAGCATTGCGGATTTGATCTGCACAAGCCTTGACGCCATATCGAGAAACTCGCCTGCAATTTCAAGATCCTGCTCCTGCATGAGTTTGATATGTTCCATATACTGGTCAAGAAGCTCGGAGATCAGGATATCATAGATATTCAGCTTATTTTTTTCTATCAGATGCAGCAGAAGGTCAAGCGGACCTTCAAAGGCATCCAGTCTGTACGATATTTTTTCCAATGTACCGTTCTCCCATCAATAAGCCCACAAAAACGGCAGATTGGTAAACCATATGATCGCATCATATAACAGACCGTCAACTCTGCTGAGAATACCGTTAAAGCCGCCCATCATGATCACAACAAACAGTGCCATGGAAATCATCTGCTCTCTCTGAGCGATCCAGTAGAGTGCCTTATCGGGCAAAAATGCCATAAGAATTTTTGAACCGTCCAGCGGAGGTACGGGAATAAAATTAAACACCGCAAGTCCGATATTGACAGAGATCAGAAAATAGAAAAACAGATATACATATGTTACAACCATATTAATGGGTATCACACCATTATAGACCATTGCTTCAATACCGTTCAGAATAAGTCCTGCCGCAACTGCTGCTAAAAGATTGGAAACAGGTCCTGCCAGTGCTGTCAGTGCCATTCCCTGTTTGGGATTTTTAAAATTTCGTGCATCGATCGGCACGGGCTTTGCCCAGCCGAATCCGATCAGAAGCATCAGTGCCGCACCCATGTAGTCAATATGTGCCAGCGGATTCAGTGTAAGTCTGCCCTGTCTTTTTGCGGTATCATCTCCAAGTCTATAAGCAACAAAGCCGTGAGAAAATTCATGAAGCGGCAAAACAAGAAATATTGTCAGCAGGATCGATAGTATATACATGATCACTGTCCATAAATCAGCCTGCCCTGATCTGATCAAACTTATAAGCATACCTGTTCCCTCCTAAAAAACAACAGAATCCTGCGCTGCAGCGGCAAGATTCTGTGTTTTTTTATTCCTCTTCGGACTCGTCATCAAGCTCGTCCTCTTCATAATCGAATTCGAGAATTTCGCCGCAGCCCGGACATTTTATTGTACCTGCATTCAGTACTTCCTCGCCGATATTGATCACTGTTTCACAATTCGGGCAGGTTGTTTCATACTGAAGGTCGCTGTCGCTGCCTGATTTGCTGTAATGCAGACCGCCTTCGTAATCTTCATTGTTCAGAAGATCCTCAACACCTGCGAGATCCTCACTGATACCGTCAACCTGGTCGCATACATCATCATAGCTCTGTTCGAGATCCCTGATCTCTTCTGCCATATCGCAAAGAAGCTCTGCAATAAGTTTAAAGATTTTTGTCTGTTTATCCTTCGGGTCAAGCTCCAGACCCTCGATCAATCCGCTGATATAAGCGGCTCTTTCGCTAAGCTGCATTTTCTTTCCCTCCGCATTTTTCTCTTATGCTCTTGACATATATTCGCCTGTTCTGGTATCGATCTGGATCTTATCGCCTTCGTTGATAAAGATCGGAACCTTGATCTCTGCACCTGTTTCAAGAGTAGCAGGCTTTGTTACGTTGGTAGCGGTATCGCCCTTCACACCCGGCTCTGTCTGAGTCACCTCAAGTTCTACAAATGTCGGCGGTTCT
>CACYDD010000316.1 GCA_902773065.1 uncultured Ruminococcus sp.
ATATCGATCATCGTCTGATCCATGCACACTCTGCCAATGACAGGGGCTTTTTTGCCGCCGACAGTCATATAGGCTCTGTTGCCCAGACTTCTGGTATAACCGTCTGCATATCCGATCGGAACGGTTGCGATCTTTGTCGGCTTGTCAGTCACATATGTTCCCCCATAGCTGACAGCCGTACCCGGCTCTACTGTCTTGATCTGTGCGATCACGCTTTTGATCTGCATTGCCTGTTTCAAATCAAGCTTTCCGGCAAGCTTTCCTGACGGCGAAAGTCCATACAGAATAATACCTGCTCTGACACAATCAAAATGCGCCTGCTTGTAATCAATCACTGCGCCGCTGTTGGCACAGTGGACAAGTTCAAATGTAATGCCTTCCGTTTTCAGCTTCTCCACAGCATCCGAAAAACATTCCAACTGGTGCGTTGTTGGTGCAACGCCCTCATCACCTTCATCGGAAACAGCAAAATGCGTAAAGATACCCTCATGAATCAAATTCGGCAGGGAACATACTTTTTTTATCTCCTCAACAGATTCGCCGTTACGTTCTGTATTCTGGTACATAAAGCCGATACGGCTCATTCCGGTATCAAGCTTGATATGTATTTTTACATTCACGCCGTCCTTTACAGCACAGTCGGAAAGCTCCTTTGCATAGCTCTCTGAAAAAACCGCCTGTGAAATATTGTTTTCCGCAAGCTCCTTTGCCATTTCGGCAGGCGTAAAGCCAAGTATCAATATCGGAAGTGTAATACCGTTTTCTCTTAACTGCATTGCTTCTTCTATATTGGAAACAGCAAAGCGGTTCGCCCCGAGCTTTTCGTAATATTCCGCAAGAAAAACCGCACCGTGACCGTAACCATCCGCCTTTATCACACACATAATTTCAGCATTTTCATCTACAGTTTTTCGGATTGCCTTAAAATTATGCTTCACTGCATCAACATCCACTTCTGCCCATGTTCTTCTCAAATATGTATTCATCAACTTGCGCCTCACATTAATAACAGTCGTCATGATTCAGGGGATATCCGAACCCTGACCACTATTTTTTCATATACTTATATCTAATATTTTACTCTATCATTCATATAAAGTCAATCAAAACGAATGTTTAATTTTTGTAAATGGGTAAGATTTCTCAAATCACAATAAAAATACAGCTGACGAACTGCATGATGATCATACAATTCGACAACTGCAATTTTTTATTGGCTATTATGAAGCAGCCTTTGATTTCTTTCTTTTGCTGGATACAATAATGAAAATGATCAAAGCGATTATGCCGGCCGCACCGCCTGTTGTACCGAAGAACAACGGCTTGTTATTGAAATAGCGGACCCATATATTCGTTGTAACATAAAAATTATTGACCTCTGTGGTTTTCTTATGACCTGCTTTATCATAAGCGATCGTCCGGATGGTGTGTGCGGAAGTCGATGTACCGGGAACATCAAATTCAAAGAGCTGATCACCCTGAATAATTTCATCAAGTGATTCGCCATCCCATGTTTTGATCAGTTCCTCATCCAGATATACCGTAACTTTTGAAAGATTCAACTCGGAAATGCGCATCTGAACCGTCATGTTTTCCTGTGCATAAGTAAAGTTATCTTCAATGTTCTGATATTTGATTTCCGGCTCGGTCTTATCGACAACAAATGATACTTTTGTATTTTTTTCATTTGTTGTACTTACTGCACGGTTTCCTGCCCTGTCTTCCGTTGCCAGTTCTAATCTGTAGGCATCGTCTTTTTCAAAATTGGAAGCAAATACCGTATATGTGTATTGATACCATTCTCCGTCACCGCCTGAAGCATCCAGTTTATAATCTGTACCTTCTTTTAATGTCAGCGGTGAGTTGTTCACATACAGCACCAGTTTTCTGCTGGTCAGTTCATCTGCATTGATCTCATGAATCACTACATCTACAGGTTCTTTGATCCACTGTCCGTTGATCTCCCTGGCTGCACTGTCAAGCTCAAATGTTGAACCGAAACGGTTTACTGAAAATCTCCGTGTTTCCGTTCTGGTGTTTCCTGCTTTATCAGTAAGCGTTACAGTAAGAGTGTAGATATCATCCACTTCCTTAGTATGTTCAAAATCATCGAATACAAATGTCTGACCATTGGCAATATCAGAATATTTACCCATCTTACTGATATCAACATGATTCCTGTTTGCGCCATCCAGTGTGATCGATACTTCTTCACTGTCAAAATTGACATCAGAATATTTTATCACCGGAGCTACTTCTTCCTTATTTGCGGAATTGTTCTTAATACTGATATCAATATCAGGTTTCTTTGTGTCTATATAGAACCGATGCTGTGCAAATTGATCCGAGGCGTTGCCTGCAAGATCCGTTACAGAAATGTTAAATGTATAGAAAGCATCATTTACATAATTGATCTTGGCTGTATATCGGTCTCCGCTCTTATCCCACTTGCCTGCTGAGGGAACAGAAACAGGCTCACCGTCTATGGTTGCAGTAATATTGATTTTGATATGATTACTGTCAGCTGCAAAATTATGGTCTGTAATAACAACGGTTGCCGTTCTTTCCGCTTTATAATAATCGGAGTTTTTGGCTGAATTGTTATCGTATGTAACATTAATGACCGGCTTCACTTTATCGATCACAAAATCCATCGAAGCTACTGTACCGCTTGCATAGGCGATCTGTTTACACTGATTTCCTGCTTTGTCGGTATATGAAACGGAGAAGGTATAGTGTCCGTCTGCCGAATATACAATATTGGCTGTATGAGCAGCATCGTCACCGTTCAGAGAGCCTGCCGTACTTTTCCAGCCCGTAACAGTCGGAACGGAACCGTCTGCATTGGTAATGGAAACCTTCACATCCTTTGCATCAAAATTTCGTTCTGTAACAGTGATTCCACGATCTATTGACAACGAGCCTCCCGTATATGGTATTCTTGCAGCACGGGCAAGCCGCCCAAGGACTGCTGCCCGGCTTCCAGCCTACCATATACTGCTCATTGTCAATAGCTTTCGCGGCATAAACGCAAATTA
>CACYDD010000317.1 GCA_902773065.1 uncultured Ruminococcus sp.
AAAGATCTCATCCTGCAGCTTTCTCATATTGTCAATATACTGAGAATTGATCCTTTCAAGTTCCTCACGTTCTCTTTCGCTTGTTATGCTGTTAAGGGAAAGGAGTGCATTTTCTGTATTGCTGATGGATCGCTGCTGTGCCTGAATATTGGATTTCATATTGGAAATACTGGTTTTGACTGCCGTGATCTGACCTTTCAGTTCGGTCACTCTTGAAAAATAAGCCGCAAATTCCTGTATTTCAGGTGTTGCATGAGTAACTTCCTCGGCACTCATTCTGATGATCTGATTATAGAGATCCTCTCTGAGATCCTTCTGATCCTTTGCTTCCAGTTTTGCATCGGTATAATCTCTTTGCAGCTTTTCAAGTTTATTATTCAGTCCCGTGATACTGTCACGGTTCAGTGCGATCTTTCTGTGAAGGTCGGCAATCAGTTTATAATGCTTTACAATATCAAGACGTCTGCCGATAATTTCATCCTTGTCCTGCATATCAGATTCCTTGATCGGCTCATGACCTTTGGCAATACCGAACTTTACAGCACTGATGTATGTATTGGCAGCATCAAGATGCGCATCCATCATTTCTTCCTGAATATGCTCTGCGAAATACAGAAGCTCCCTGTCAAGATCCTCGCTTTCCGCAAGCACAAGCTGTGAAGCGGTCTGCTTTGCGATAACCGCTTTGATCATCTTGATATCACGGTCAAAAGCCGAAAGCTCTGCATCGGAAACAACATCTTCCGGTACATTTTTTCTGATTTCCGCAACATTGACCTGATCGAGAGCATCTTTTATTTTGATCATATTCTGTCTTGTCGTATCCAGAAGTACTTTCGGATCCTTTGGTATATCCACTTCAGAAACCGACTCGACATTTTTGGTTTTGTTTTTTCTGAAAAAACCCATTCTCTTTACCTCCGTAACTGACGATATTTCAATTAATATTATACAATATTCACCCGAAATTTCAATAAAAATTTAATTTCCTATCAAAGAAAACTGCTCCGACTTCACATATTCTTCTTCGCTCCCGGCAACGATCTCCGCTTTCAGTCCGTCATCCAGCCGTATTCCGACTTTCAGGGCTTCCAATGCTTTTGGTATCTCCAGCGTGAATGTGTATTCCCTGTCATTTTCCTTTCCGGAAACACGGATATCCAGACTGATCTGTCTTTTGTCCCCGATCCCGTAAAACGCCGTATCCAGCCATTTGATCTCATGAAGAACCAGTTCCGGAGCTTCGGCGATTTTGAAATACCTCGGCTCATTTTCCGTCATCGTTCCGTTCTGAACGGTATAACTGTGTGTCTTTACTTCAATATTGATACCTCCGAGAGTCTGAGCTGCAAAGGTATGCCGCATTTTTTCTCTGATACCGCCATCATCGGCTTCCGTAAAATTAATATGCGTAAAGCCGCATACAGCACATCTGATCTCTCCGCTTCCCAGTTCGGCATTGCAGAATTCACATCTCATATTTACTGATTCCTCCTTCAACAGCTGCTATGACTGTCTGATATTCTCTTCTGTAATGATCCAGAAGATTTCTGATCCGCTGAATTTCTTCTTTGAAATACCTTCCCTTTTTCTCCATCAGATCTCTCTGATCAAAAAGGGTCAGTGCTGCAAACGATACCTCGGGAAACAGTTTATCGACCGCTTCCTGCATGATCTCCAGCTCGTTTTCACATCGTTTCATTGCGATATCCTGCTGAGCGGATCTCAGCTTTTCAAGATCTTCCAGAAGATTATTGTGTGCAGCAATGATATCCTTCTGCCTTGCGGCGATCTCGTCATGCTGTTTTCTTGTCTTTTCAAGTTCCTCAGTCTGACTGTTGATCGCAGCCTGCACCATTCCCATTTCTTCGCTGACAGTATTGATCTGATCGGCGATACTTTGCTTTTCGGCAAGCTTTTCTTCAAGAAGGCTGCTGTAGCGACTGCATTCTTCACGGTTTTGTTCCAGTTCCCTGCATACTTCTTCATATTTTTTCTTCAGCTCTTCAAGATCTGAGATCCCTAACTGTTCCTGCTTACTGCTGATATCGCTCATCATTTTCTGACGTTCTTCGCCAAGCTCGCCGATCTGACGGATGATTTCCTCATTCTCCTCTTTCAGACGGGTAATATCATTTTCAATTCTGCCAAGTTCCTGTCTGCTTTGCGTCAGCTTTTCGGAAGCCTCGTCATACTCTGCCTGTAACTGAGCCGCCTTTTCTTCTGCCGCCGCAGATTCTATTTTAATATCGGCACACTTTGCCGCATTTTCGTCAAGAATTTTTTCTCTTGTTTTCAGTGTCATTCTCGCCGCAGGAATATCAATATCCCTGTACTGCTTGATTTCTTCATTATGTGCTTCGGACAGATCTTCGATCGACTTGATCTCCGCTTTCATCGAAAGGATCGCACTTTCCAGCGATTCTTTCTGAGCTGCAACTGCATTAAGATTCTCCTCATGGTGCTGCTTTTCAGCTTCAAGTGTTGTTAGTTCCTGAGTTTTGGAATCGGTTTGCGCAAGCAGGGTTTCCATTTCTGTTTTTAATGCTGTGACCTTCGTTTCCAGACTTTCACGCTCAGACGCTGCTTCTGCCTTTTTCTTTTCCAGTTCTGCCGCTTCGTTTTCAAGGGAAGTAATTTTTTCATTTTCAGAATTTGCTGTTTCTTCTTTCAGCCTCCGAAGTTTTTCTTCCAGCTGTTTGATTTTTTCTTCTGCCTCCGGATTTCCCTTTTCTGCTTCCTGACATTCACGCTTCAAGGCTTCCTCTCTCAGGCGGAATTCGTTCAGGATCACATCGAGATTTTCTATTTTTTGTTCGCTTTCCCGACAGCTTTCTTCAAGTCCTTCTTTTTCCTTTTCGCTGTCAGCAATTTTTTGTTCCAGCGTTTCTGCCTGTTTTCTTAATGCTTCTGTTTCTTCACTGAGCTTTCGGGACAACTCTGTCTTTTCTTTCAGCTGTCCGTTCAGTTCCTCAAAGCTGTTTTTTTCTTTAGAAAGTTTCTCCTGCATTTCTTCTAATTTTTTATTTACCGTGGTAATATCCACAGCTTTCAGCCTTTCACATTCCTGCTCAAGGTCTTTGCACCTGTGTTCCGCTTCTTCTGCATTATGCTGTTTTTCTGCAAGAGCTTTCTTTGCTTCTTCCAGCTCGCTTTCTTTCCGGCACTGCTCATCGATCACTGTTTCCATCTCAGTAATATTTCTGTTGACTCCGGAAATATCGTCACAAAGCTTTTCGATTTTTTTCCGTCTTTGCTCCAGCGTGCTGATCTCTTCCGATTTATTTTTATTGATCTGCAAAAGAACATGACCTACCGAGGACATTCTGGTAACTGCCGCCCTGATCTCGCCCATGTTCAGTGCATCGATCGGTTTTCCGTATGTACCCTGAACATCTCCGAGGACATCGTTCACAATTCCGAGAATATCCGCCACTGTCAGATCATCCTTTTTTTTCAGGGAGGATATGGTTCTTTCGGTTCTCTGAAAATTCATTGATCTCACCCCTTCAGTGCTACTACATCAAACATGGTTTTAATGGTGGATAATTTCACGCTTTTTACTGCTTCATCGCTTCGCTGATGTGTTGCCCAGTCATAATCAAAAATATGAATAGTAATGGAATCCGTTGCATCCACCGAAAAACCGACTGCCGCCATCATATACTGATTCTGTACCACATTCCGTAATTTTCCTGCCAGTTCGGGTCTCGGGTGCGCACCGAAGGCAAGATCTTCATTTTCGCTGAAATTCACCAGAAATTTATCCAGATTGCCAGACGGGGTAAAGTAAGGAACATCATTTCCCTTTGCATCCACCGCATAATAGATCTTATCATATTCCAGATCCTGTCTGTATTTAATTGCATAATGCTTGGCAAGAACATTATTTCCCTGATACGCATAGATCCCGATAGAGAAATTGGCTGTTTTTCTGATATAGATCATATTGTCCGCTAAAAGTGACGCTCCGAGAGAGATCGCTCTTTCCCTGTCCTCCTGATTAACAATGATCCCTTCGGTTCTTTCGTCACTGGAGCTGATATTGAACATATCATTGATTTGCTTTTTCACAAGGTAGAAATTGCCGAAACCGCCGACGATACCGATCTTGAAATTGTTCTCATAGGTATCTGTACCATCGGTCACAGCCTCCAGCTTTTCTTTCAGAACATCGTGAATAATTTCGTTGTAGGTATCGCTGAGATGCTTGTAATTCACAATAACGCTTTCACCCTTGTACGAAAGCTCCACAAGTTCCTCATCTTCAAGTGCATCAGGCGTATATTCATATTCCCTGAAAGTATCCTCAACCGTTTCGCTGTCGCTCATCAGTGCCTCTTCCAGATCGTCCACTGCTTCAAGGAATTCGCCGTCATATTCCACCTCGTCAAGCTCCTCAAATTCCTCCGAAGACAATATCGCTTTCTCGACAACTTTTTCCATGTATTTAATGCCTGCATTGCCGATCTCTTTGTCAACATTTTCGCCTGCACCGTCACGCTTTTCCACTTTGACTTCCATACTTCCGCCCGAGCTTTCCACTTTGGTCAGCGTGATATCCAGCGTACCGCCGCCGTAATCGATCAGCAGTACTCTTCCGTCAAAGTTTTCGTTCCTTTGCAGTTTGTAGTTGTAGGCAAAAAACGCACTTGCACTTGCAGGCTCACTGACAACAACAACCTCGTCAACAAATTCAAACGAGCTGCAGATCCTGTGCAGTGTTGATCTTCCGTCAAAGGTGTTGAAGCTCTGCCCCCACACTTCGGGAACGCCGACAACCAGTTTGCCGATCCTGTCATCTCCCAGACGTGCCAGTGCACTTTTCAGTACCTTTTCCAGAAAGAATGTGGCAATACTTTCAGGTGTATTGACCTCGTCATAATTACGCTCTCTCAGGTTTTCCTCCGTCATTTGTTCATTCAGAAGCATCTTAAAGGCTTTATAGATAATGACGTTTTTGTTTCCCGTAAGGTTTTTGGCAGCCTTGCCGTATTTATATTCATTTTTTCTTTTATTGTAAGAGACAACGGAAGGAATATACGGACTGATGTTGTCAATGCTGATCGCCTCGGGCGTATTCCTGTCCGCACGATAATGTGAAACCAGCGTATAAGTACTTCCGAAATCAATTCCCAAATTTACCATAATCCAATCCCTTCTATAATATTGGGGCGTTGCCCCAACCCCCACCAAAGGCTCTGCCTCTGGACTCCGCAGCCTTTGAAAAGGCTGGCGAAACTTTATATTTTTGTTATATTAATACTTAACCATCGCAGGATGAACCCTGAATCCTGAATCCTGAATCCTGAATCCTGAACCCTGCTACTGCCGTGCTGTTTTCAGATTCACGATATTCTTTGCCGCATTTCTCATATTTCTGATGATATCTCCTGCACTGTCATCCGCAATCGTGAGAGATAACAGTCTTTCAGCATTTTCAACGCTTTTTTCAAGCTGCTGTACAAATGTTTCTTTGGTTTCAAGTGTTTTTTTGTATGAGGTAAGAAGCTCGTCATTCGTTCCCCGTTCTTCAAGGTAAGCGATCTTTCTTTTCAGGTCGTCACGGATTTTGACTTCATCACCCAGCTTTTTGATGATGTAGATAACATTTTTATATAAGTTGAAGCTTTCGTCCCATGCCATGATCATGTCTTCGGAAACAGCAGATGTCATCTGAAAATAATTGAAATAATATTCCAACGCCTTCACTGTATGCCCCAGAAGCAATTCATTGAATTCACCGCTCATTTCATCAAAAAGATTGTCATTCGTAAATTCTATGATCTTCTTTCTGAAATTTTCTGCACTGAAACTTACCGCCGCTTCCACACAGGGCTTGTTCATCAGGGCAAGTACTTTTTCAAGTCCCGGATGTACCTTTTCGCAGCGGCTGCGGTAGATATTCCTGATCCTGAGAAGTGTATCCGTTTCTGTCGTATGCTCGGGACTGCCAAGCATATATACCTCATTTTCGCCTTCAATACAATCAGAATAGATATTGCATACATATTTATAAATATTACTGTGTCCGTCAAATTCAGGCATCGCTTCTTTCAGCTGTTCCCTGAGCTTCCTGTCATTCCTCATGCTCTCTTCCACAGCTCCCGTCATCCTTTTCGGGTTATCAGGAAGAGAAATCAGATGAGAACTGCGGTATTCTGCCGAATTATAATAAGCGTAAATGACGGCAGTAAGCGAATGAATCGTTTTCACACTGAAATCAGGCATATAATCTGTATTCAGGCAATAACGTGTCACCATCCGCCTGATATTTTCAAAGCTCAGCGAGTCATAAAAAGTCATTTCATCCCCGATCAGCCTTTTCAGCTTATCATAAACATAATAATTGGAAGAGTACTGATAATAATCCTGAAAAAACGATCCCAGCTCGGGAAAAAGCTCTGTATTGGCAAAGATATTGCCTTCCGTTTGATCAGTCGGTTTGAAATACCGCAGACTTTCATTGGCATAAAGTGAAGCGGTGATAATAAAGGCATGGCGGTTGTTGTCATGATAATTTTTTTCACTAATTCTTTTCAGTTCACTGATTACTCCCGGATAACCTGACAACGCATTGAAAATACTGATCGGCATCACAACAGCAATACGGCTTTTCTTTTTCATCAGCTCTGTCAGCTTGCTCAGCGTTTCTTCAAAAGTCGTTTCATTCACCTGAAATCCTGCATTCCTGTTTCTTGTTCTTGTCAGGATCTTTTGCTGTTCATACGCTTCATTGCTGTTTTTCTTTTTGCCGCCGAACAGTGAAAACGAATCCATAATGCTTCGTCCCTGCTGTTTTTCCTCGAACAATGCAAGACTGGCATTATCAAAAGGCTTGATGACGCAGTTTCTGAAATCATCTCCATGAAAATAGTATACATAATCATATTTCATTGCGATCAGACTATGGTATAAATAAAACCCGAAATTCGTTTTTACGTAGCTGTCTGTATAGTAATCGTCATCATCATTGGCAAAAAGCAAATGGAAAAGCCCTTTTGCCGAATCAAAATTCTGCATCATTTCACCTTCTTATCAGCAATATCATCTTTATTTCAGAAAAAATAATTCAGCAGATACTTGAATGTCTGTATTCTGGAAGCCTGTGATACCCATAAGCCGCCCTTGATCAGCTCCACTCCGTTTTTCGGCATGGTCTGGAATACAGAATTCGGAATGGGAATATTGCTTCTTTCCATCCTCATATTTGCATTTTCAAGTCTGCGTGCAGTAAGTGCAAAATAAACCGTTGCCGTAAATCCGTAAATATCTGTCGCTTCATTCAGCTTTCCGCCTACATCATATTGTTCCAGTGCCGCACAGCCCTTCATCAGTACAGGGTCAAATGCTCCTCCGTTATGACGGAAATCTTCGGTATCAAACCCGATCGTTTTCAGCTCACCCGAACGCGTAACAATGAGATTTTCGGGCGAGATCCCGTAATGTCCCAGTCCTTTTTCATGCAGATCAGAAAGCATCACTGCCACAGGTTTTAACATCCTGCATATCGTTTTCCAGTCAAGCCCGGAATTTCTTGTTGTGATATATTCCTCAAAAGTACATCCTTCTGCAAATTCCTCTATAATATAGGAGGTTTCTCCCTCTGCAAAAATATCATAGATTTTTGCCATTGCCGGATTTTCGGGAATTTTCATCAGTCCCAGATAATATTTCACAAACGAGCCCTTTAGCGATGAATATCTTTTTTCCAGTCTGTTCAAAGGCTTGACCTCAACCGTTGATGAAGTTCTCGTGCAATAGGTCAGCGGTAAAAATTCATGTATGAGTACTTTGGTATTCGTTGTTTCATTATAACCGATGTATTTGTTTCCCTCGGAATTTTCTGACAACATCTTTCCTACTGTGTACATCCCTTTTTTCAGCTTATGTCCTATCGGCAGAAGCGGTGCTGTCTGGATGGTTTCACTGTCAAAGCCGCAATACGGACAATATTTGTTGCCGATATATTCTTTCATACAGCCCATACAGCGTCTTTTTTTTGCGTTTCCGCCTGTATTTTTTTCATTGCCGCTGTTTCCGCTTGCTGTATTCTCCTT